>CAYVGD010000020.1:0-18356 GCA_964450095.1 uncultured Polaromonas sp. | reverse complement strand
GGTGAAGTAACCGGGGAGCCCACCATGCACACCCGCTGAAACCGGCCCCCCCGGATGCAAAAAGCCCGCTTCGAGCGGGCTTTTTCATGGGCGCTGCAGTGCGTCAGCGCAGGCTCAGCAGCACCCCGGCAAAGAGCGTGAGGCCCAGCCAGTGGTTGAGCCGGAAGGCACGGAAGCAGGGTCCGCGCTCGCGGCCGCGGATCAGCCACACATGCCACAGCGCCTGCCCAGCGCCGGCCGCCAGCGCCAGCTGCCACCAGAGCGATCCCTGCAGCCGATGCAGCACCCCGGCCCAGATGGCCAGGTGCGCGGCATAGAAGCCGGCGATGGCCGCCACGTCCCAGCGGCCCAGCGTGATGGCCGAGGTCTTCATGCCGATGCGCAGGTCATCGTCGCGGTCCACCATGGCGTATTCGGTGTCGTAGGCCAGCACCCAGAACAGGTTGCCCACCAGCAGGAGCCAGGCCTCCATCGGCACGCGGCCCTGCACGGCGGCATAGGCCATGGGAATGCCGAAGCTGAAGGCCACGCCCAGCACCGCCTGCGGCATGGAGACGACGCGTTTGGCATACGGGTAGGCCACGGCCACCGCCAAGGCCGCGAAGGACCAGGCGATGGTGGCCGCGTTGGTGGTGAGCACCAGGGCGAAGGCAGCCAGGGCCAGCACGGCGCCGACGGCCAAAGCCTCTTTCACCGACACCGCGCCGCGGGTGACCGGCCGCTCGGCCGTGCGCTGGACGTGGCGATCGAAGTCGCGGTCGGCCACGTCGTTGATGCAGCAGCCGGCGCTGCGCATCAGGATGGTGCCCAGCACGAACACCGCCAGCAGGTGCCAGCCGGGGAAACCGCCCGAGGCCAGCCACAGTGCCGACAGCGTGGGCCACAGCAGCAGCAGCCAGCCGGCGGGCTTGTCCCAGCGGATCAGCTGCAGGTAGAGCTGCGCCCGTGTGGGCGTGGCGCCGGGCGAAGGCTCGGGCGGCTGCTGGGGTGCCAGGCCTGCGGGGGTGGACACGCTTTCAGTCCTCCAGCAAGGCGCGCAGCATCCAGGCGGTCTGCTCATGCACCGCCAGGCGCTGGGTGAGCAGGTCGGCCGTGGCCTCGTCGCCGGCCTGCCCGACCAGCTCGAACAGGCTGCGCGCGGTGCGCGCCACGGTTTCATGGCCCTGCACCAGGATGCGCACCATCTCCAGCGCCTTGGGTGGCGTGGCCGGCACGTCAGGCACCGTGGCCAGTTCGGCGTACTGCCGGTAGGAGCCCGGCGCCGGGTGGCCCAGCGAACGGATGCGCTCGGCAATCGGATCGGTGGCGCCCCACAACTCGGTGTACTGCGTCATGAACATCGCATGCAGCGTGTTGAACATGGGCCCCGTCACGTTCCAGTGGAAGTTGTGCGTGGTCAGGTACAGCGTGTAGGTGTCGGCCAGCAGGCGCGACAGCCCCTGCGCGATGGCCGCGCGGTGCTCGTCGCTGATCCCGATGTCGATGCGCGGGGCGGCGGTCTTTGCCATGAAAGCTCCTGTGCAGTGTGGGGTGGAAAACTCTAGGGCCAATCGGCGGCCGAGGCAAACGCGTCAGGTGGCGGGCGCGGGGCCCGCCCGGTCAGGACAGGCGCTGCACGCCCGGCAGTTCGCAGGCATAGACCGCGTTGCGCAGCGCAGCGATGGCCTCGTAGCGGGTGAAGCTGCGCCGCCAGGCCAGCACCACGCGGCGCGTGGGCACATGGCCCTCGAAGGGCAGGTAGCGGATGTAGGCCCCCGAAAGCTCGGCCCCGCCTTCCTGCCCAGCCGGCTCGGCTTTCTTGCCGCGCTTCTTGCCGGCCAGGGGGTCGGCCAGCGCGCCACGGGGCACGCTCAGGCGCGGCACCAGCGTGATGCCCATGCCGGCGGCCACCATGTGCTTGATCGTCTCCAGCGAGGAGCCCTCGAAGCTCTTGCGGATGCCTTCGGCCGAGCTGGAAAAGCGCGCGAACTCCGGGCAGACCTCGAGCACGTGGTCGCGGAAGCAGTGGCCGTTGCCCAGCAACAGCATGGTTTCTCGCTTGAGCTCCTCGGCGCTGATGCTGCTGCGCTCGGCCAGCGCGTGCGTGCGCGGCACGGCGGCCACGAAGGGCTCGTCGTAGAGCGGCGCAATGGCGAGGTTGGTGTCGGGGAAGGGCTCGGCCAGGATGGCGCAGTCGATTTCGCCGGTGCGAAGCTCCTCCAGCAGCTTGACCGTGAAGTTCTCCTGCAGCATCAGCGGCATCTGCGGGTTGCGCTCGATCACCTGGCGCACCAGCTCGGGCAGCAGGTAGGGACCGATGGTGTAGATGATGCCCAGCCGCAGCGGGCCGGCGAGCGGGTCCTTGCCGCGCTTGGCGATCTCGCGGATGCCCTCGGCCTGCTCCAGCACGCTCTGGGCCTGGCGGACGATGTCCTCGCCCAGGGGAGTGACCGCGATCTCGGTGGCGTTGCGCTCGAACAGCTTGACCTCGAGCTCCTCCTCGAGCTTCTTGATGGCCACGCTCAGCGTCGGCTGCGACACATGGCAGGCCTCCGCGGCCTTGCCGAAATGCTTTTCGCGGGCGACCGCCACGATGTACTTCAGTTCGGTGAGCGTCATGCGCGCATTGTGCTCGAAGCTCGGCCGGCGGCGCCACCGCGGGCGACCCCGGGCACGGCCCTCAGGCCTTGAGGAATTCGGCCTTGCCGCCCAGCCAGCGCTGGATGTGGCGCTCGGCAAGCTGCGGGTGGCGGTCCAGCAGGGCCGGGGCCAGGTCGCGGGCCCAGGCCAGCAGCGGCGCATCGGTTTCAAGGTCGGCAAAGCGCAGCAGTGGCGCGCCCGACTGGCGCGCGCCCAGGAATTCGCCGGGGCCGCGGATCTCCAGGTCGCGCCGGGCGATCTCGAAGCCGTCCTGCGTCTCGGCCATGGCCTTCAGGCGCGCCCGCGCGGTCTCGCCCAGGCGGGGCGCATCACCCGTGGAAAACAGCAGCACGCAGGCCGAGGCCGCCGCACCCCGGCCCACCCGGCCGCGCAGCTGGTGCAGCTGCGACAGGCCGAAGCGCTCGGCGTGCTCGATCACCATGAGCGAGGCGTTGGGCACGTCCACGCCCACCTCGATCACGGTGGTGCTCACCAGCACGCCGGTCTGGCCGGCGTTGAAGCGCTCCATCACGGCCTTTTTCTCCGCCGTGGGCATGCGCGAATGCAGCAGCGCGACCTCGGTGCCGGGCAGGGCTGCGCTCAGCTCGGCATGGGTTTCGGTGGCGTTGCGCAGGTCCAGCGCCTCGCTTTCTTCAATGAGCGGACACACCCAGTACACCTGCCGGCCCTCGGCCAGCTGGGCGCGGATGCGCTCGACCACCTCGTCACGCCGGCCCTCGTGCACCACCTTGGTCACGATGGGCGTGCGCCCGGGCGGCAGCTCGTCGATGGTGGAGACGTCCAGGTCGGCGTAGTAGCTCATGGCCAGCGTGCGCGGGATGGGCGTGGCCGACATCATCAAGAGGTGCGGCTCCAGGGCCTGGCCGGCCTCGTGGCTCATCTTGCTGCGCAGGGCCAGGCGCTGGGCCACGCCGAAGCGGTGCTGCTCATCGATGATGGCCAGCGCCAGGTTCTTGAACTGCACCTTGTCCTGGATGACGGCGTGCGTGCCCACCACCAGCGCGGCGGCGCCGCTTTCGATGGCGGCAAGTGCCTTCTTGCGCTCGGCGCTTTTTTGGCTGCCGGTGAGCCAGGCGGTCTGCAGTCCCAGGGGCTCGAGCCAGTCCACGAGTTTTCTGAAGTGCTGCTCGGCCAGGATCTCGGTGGGCGCCATGAGCGCGCACTGCCAGCCCGCGTCGATGCAGCGCACCGCCGCCAGGGCCGCCACCACGGTCTTGCCCGAGCCCACGTCGCCTTGCAGCAGGCGGTGCATGGGCAGGGTCTTGGCCAGGTCGCCGCCAATTTCGGCATCCACCCGCTGCTGCGCGCCCGTCAGCCGAAAGGGCAGGCGCTCCAGCAGCTGCTCGCGCAGGTTGCACTCGGGGCCGTGCGCCGGCTGCCGCAGGGCAGGCGCACGCATGGCATCGCGCACGCGGCGCGCCTGCAGCTGCGACAGCTGCTGCGCCAGCAGCTCCTCGGCCTTCAGCCGCAGCCAGGCCGGATGCGTGCGGTCTTCCAGCTCAGCCAGCGACACCTGCGGGCTGGGCTGGTGCAGGAAGGCCAGCGCGTCCTTCAGGCTCCAGAGCCCGCCGCGCACCGGCACAGGCGCACCGGCCGGCAGCGTCTCGGACAGGTTCGCCCGCGCCAGCCCGCTCCACACCGCCTTGCGCAGGTAGGCCTGCGGCAGCTGGGCCACCGTGGGATACACCGGCGTGAGCGCACCGGGCAGCTCCCCCCCTGCGAGCTTGAAGCTCGGGTGCACCATCTCCCGCCCCAGAAAGCCCCCGCGGATTTCACCGCGCACACGCACCAGCGCACCCTCGCTCAGCGTCTTCTGGTGGCTGGGGTAGAAGTTCAAAAACCGCAGCACGCAGGTGTCGGAGCCGTCGTCCACCGTGACCTTGAGCTGACGGCGCGCACCGAAGCTCAGTTCGGTGCGCACCACCGTGGCCTCGATCTGCACCACCTCGCCATCGCGCGCATCGGCCAGGCGCGTGATGCGCGTCTCATCCTCGTAGCGCAGCGGCAGGTGCAGCGCCAGGTCGATGTCGCGCACCAGCCCAAGCTTGCGCAGCGCCTTCTGGGCGGGCGAGAGCGGCTTGGCGGCGGGCGCGGCGGTGACGGCAGCGGTGGCGGGCATAGCCATGCGATTGTGCCGCCGCGCGCTGTGCCCCTCAGGCCTGAGGCCCGCTCTGCCGCCTCCACCTGGCCGGCCCCGGACATGGTCGCGACCACCGGTATGCAGAGCATTGACGCTACAACGCCGGGGGACACGGCCCTTGGGCGACAATCTCAGCTTTCCCACTTGGAACGGGCCCGTCCGGCCCTCAAGACATGACAGCTGCTGCCCTGCAAGACGCGTCCCGGTCCTGGACCCTGGACGACTTTGATTTCGAACTTCCCCCTGAACTGATCGCCCAGCATCCCGCGCCCCAGCGCTCGGGCTCGCGGCTGCTGGACGGCCGCGGCCCACATCCTGTGGACCGGCGGTTTGCCGAGCTGCCTGCGCTGCTGGCCCCGGGTGACCTGCTCGTCTTCAACGACACGCAGGTCGTCAAGGCCCGCCTCTTTGGCCGCAAGCCCAGCGGCGGGCGGCTCGAACTGCTGATCGAGCGGGCGCTGGAGCCGGCCACCGGCGAGGTGGCGGCGCACATGAAGGTCAGCAAGAAGCCCGCGCCCGGCACCGTGCTGGAGATGGACGGGGGCTTTGCCGCCACCTTGCTGGGCCGCTGGCCGAACGAGGACGGGCCGCTCTACCGCCTGGCGCTCAGCGCCGACCCCTTCGCCCTGATGGCGGCGCATGGCCATGTGCCGCTGCCGCCCTACATCGAACACGCGGACACGGCCGAAGACGAGGCGCGCTACCAGACGGTGTTTGCCGCCAAGCCCGGCGCGGTGGCCGCACCCACGGCGGCGCTGCATTTCGACGACGCCGTGCTGGCCGCGCTCGACGAGCGCGGCGTGCAGCGCGCCAACGTGACGCTGCACGTGGGCGCCGGCACCTTCCAGCCGGTGAAGGTGAGCAACATCCACGAGCACGTGATGCACAGCGAGTGGTACGACGTGCCCGAAGCCACACAGCAGGCGATTGCCGACTGCAAGGCGCGCGGCGGCCGCGTGCTGGCCGTGGGAACCACCACGGTGCGGACGCTGGAGTCGTGGGCGCACAGCGGCCAGGCCCGGGGCGACACCAACATCTTCATCACGCCGGGCTTCGGCTTTCGGGTGGTGGACCTGCTGCAGACCAACTTTCACCTGCCCAAGAGCACGCTGATGATGCTCATCAGCGCCATCGCAGGCCATGCGCACGTGATGGCGCTCTACCGCCATGCGATCGCGCAGCGCTACCGCTTCTTCAGCTACGGCGACGCCATGCTGCTGGCCCTGCATCCCCAGGCGCGCGATGCGTTGCCGCACCGACCCTGAACCCCGACCCATGCTGAACTTTTCCGTCCTCCGCACCGACCCCGGCTCGCACGCCAGGCGCGGCACGCTCACGCTCAACCACGGCGTGGTGCAGACCCCCATCTTCATGCCCGTGGGCACCTACGGCACGGTCAAGGGCGTGATGCCGCAGTCGCTGCACGACATGGGCGCGCAGATCATCCTGGGCAACACCTTCCATCTGTGGATGCGGCCGGGCCTGGACATCATGAAGTCCTTCGGCGGCCTGCATGGCTTTGAGAACTGGCACAAGCCCATCCTCACCGACTCGGGCGGCTTCCAGGTGTGGTCGCTGGGCGCCATGCGCAAGATCAGCGAGGAAGGCGTGCGCTTTGCCTCGCCGGTCAACGGCGACCGGCTGTTCCTCACGCCCGAGGTGTCCATGCAGATCCAGACGACGCTCAACTCCGACATCGTCATGCAGTTCGACGAATGCACGCCCTATGAGACCAAGGGGCAGCTCACCACCGAGCTTGATGCGCGCAAATCGATGGAGCTGAGCCTGCGCTGGGCACGGCGCTGCATCGCGGAGTTTGCGCGGCTGGAAAACCCGAACGCGCTCTTTGGCATCGTGCAGGGCGGCATGTTCGAGCATCTGCGCGAAGAGTCGCTGGCCGCGCTCGTCGAGATGAACCTGCCAGGCTATGCCATCGGTGGCGTGAGCGTGGGCGAGCCCAAGAACGAGATGCTGCGCATCATGGCGCACACGCCCCACCGCCTGCCCGAGGGCAAGCCGCGCTACCTCATGGGCGTGGGCACGCCCGAGGACCTGGTGGACGGCGTGGCCGCCGGCGTGGACATGTTCGACTGCGTCATGCCCACGCGCAACGCGCGCAACGGCCATGTGTTCACGCGCTTCGGCGACCTCAAGATCCGCAACGCCCGCCACAAGAGCGACCACACGCCGATCGACGAGACCTGCACCTGCTACGCCTGCAAGGGCCGCACGCTCGCCGACGGCAGCACCGAAGGCGGCTTTTCACGCGCTTACCTGCACCACCTGGACCGCTGCGGCGAAATGCTGGGCCCCATGCTGGCCAGCATCCACAACCTGCACTACTACCTCAACCTCATGCGCGAAGTGAGGGAGGCCCTGGATGCAGGACGCTTCGCCGAATTCCGCGCGCAGTTCAAGGCCGACCGGGCGCGCGGTGTGTAGGCGCGGCCTTTTTTCACCGAGGCCCGGTCGCCGGGCGAGCCAGCGGCCCTCGTCAATCGGTCGTGAAAACCGTCAGCACGCCGGTGTAGCCGTACACATGGCTGCGGCCGATCTCGCCGGCGGCGAAAAAACCCACCAGCGGCACGTCGCCCAGCGCGTGGCGCACGATCTGCAGTTCGGCGCTCGGGGCGCCGAAGTGCGGACCGCCCCGGCCTGAGCAGCTGACGTACACCGCGCCAGCAATGCGCCGGGCCGGGTGCGGCTCGGACTGCGCGTCCTCCTGCGGATGCAGGGCGCGAGCCAGCTCCAGGGGCAGCTCTGCGGCCTCGAGTTCCTCGCGGATTTCGGCGCACACGCGCATCAGGTCGCTGCGGGCGGCCTGGACATGGCGTTCACAAAAACTCAGGCGCATGCCGGGCTCGACCGACTCGGCCACGGCGATGCCTTGGCGCGCCGGGTCCAGCCCGATGATGTGGCGCACCCGGGTGTCGGCGCCGAACTGCCCGGCCCGGCGCGGCAGGGACTCGGCCTGCGCGTCCTCGGGCGCACGCAAGCCCACGAGCGTGCGGCGCACGCGGGCCAGCGCCGGCTGCGGGTCGTCGAGGGAAATGCCCAGCTCGCGCATCATCAGGGCCAGCGCCGGCTCGCCATCGAGCGCGGTGACCACGTGGCCCTCGCAGGCCGTGACTTCGTGCTCCGCGGCCACCGGCCGGCAGCCCTGGGTCACGCGCGACATCAGCGCCACGTCGGCGGCAAAACCCACGCCGCTGAGGCCGCCGGAAAACACCCCCGGTGCCGAGGCGGCGTCCTGGCGGCCGAGCGCAAACTGCACCACGCCCAGGCGGCTGGCCGCCAGCCCCCCGAACAGGTAGCCGCTCTGGGTCCGCTGGGCCATCTCGGCCACGATCTCGGAAAGCTCGGGGGTGTCCGGATCGGCGTGAACCAGGGCAGTGTGCGCACGAAAGCCGTCGGCCCCGAGCGGCGCCACGCCTGAGAAGACGCGGTACTGATCGGGTGGCAACTCGCACAGCATCACGGCCAGGGCCGGCTCGTCAAAGTACTCGACGTTGTTGGAGGCGATGCCCACGCCGACCGTGCCGCTCCAGTCGCCCACCTGGGGCAGCTCGGCCCGCAGGTGGTCCAGGATGGCCTGGGCATGGGGGGCGTAGCGGTCGGTGATGTAGACCAGCGCCAGCGTGGGCGAGGACGTGTAGGCCGGCAGCGCCATGTGGGCGCGCAACTGGGCCAGCACGAGTGCGGCCGCCATCGTCCACTGCGGGTGCGTGGCATGGCCATGGGGGAACAGCTTCATCGGCCCGACCCGCCTGTGCCCGCGCTGCGTTTTCGCGCCGGCTTGCCGGCCGACTTTCCAGCCGCCTTGCGCACCGCGCCCGCGCTGCGCGATGCCTTGGCCGGCGTCGGGCTCACCTGGGCCGTCTGCGAGGCCTGGGTGCGCCGGGCGGCCTGGGCCGCACGGCGGGACGCGCCGGGTGCCGCCGTGGGCTGCGCCGCCTGCACGGCCGCGCCCACCTGGCGGGCGGCCTCGGTCCAGGCCTGGGCACCGGCCTGCATGGCCTGGCCGACCAGTCCGCCGGTCTGGCTGCCTGGGCTGGCGGGCTGCGCCAGATGCGCGTCCGCCCCACGGGACTGCGCGTCCTTGAGCGCCGCATCGGCAATGCCCTGGAACTGCTGCGTGAGCGCACCCCACCACTGCATGGGGTCGACCAGGCTGGGCGGCGCCGCCGACGGGGCGCCGCCGGACTCGGCCGCGGCCGCACCCTTGCGGGAACGCGCAGCCTTGCGCGCAGGCGATGGCGGCGGCACCTCCAGGCCTGCGAACGAAGCAGGCGCGGCAGCGGGCGATGCCTGCTGCGCAAACGACGCGGCGGCCGGTGCCGAGAAGGCCTGCGCCATCTCCTGCAGGCTCACGTTCATGCCGCGCAGGGTGGCCAACGTCATCTTCTGCACCTCCATGGCCTGGATGGTGGCCTTGAGGGCGGTGGCGTTGTTCTCCAGCCAGAAGAGCACAGTGCGCAGTTCCTGGATGCGCTTGTCGAGCTCTTCCACGCTGAGCGTGGGGGCGACCCAGCCAGCCATCGGCGGCAGGCCGCCCGAGGCGGCCGGCGGCTGTGCCAGGCCCTTGAGGAAATCGAAGCCCGGCACCCATTTGCCGAAGTCGCCGAAGGCCGCGGCCGGCCCGCTGGAATTGGTGTGGTTCATGAGGTCTCGCTCGTCGGTCGGTGTGCCCCGGCCCCGCGCCGCAGGCCCGTCGATTGTGCAATGCGACCCGGCGCACGCGCAGGAATTTTTGCCGCAACGGGGCGTGCAGGGCCCGGCTTTGCTAACCTTGCGCGCCATGCAAAAACCGCCCACCAGCCTCTTTCACCTGGCCTTCAACGTCACCGACCTGGACGCGGCCCGGCGCTTTTATGGCGGCGTTCTCGGCTGCGCCGAGGGCCGCTCCACCGACACCTGGGTGGACTTTGATTTCTTCGGCCACCAGATCTCGCTGCACCTGGGCACGCCCTTTCGGACCGAACTGACAGGCCACGTGGGCGACAAGCTGGTGCCCATGCCGCATTTCGGGCTGGTGCTCGAGCGAAGCCGCTGGCAGGCCCTGGCCGACCGGCTGCAGGCTGCCGGCACCGCCTTCGTGCTCGAGCCGCAACTGCGCTTTGCCGGCCAGCCGGGCGAGCAATGGACCATGTTCTTCCTCGACCCCTTCGGCAACCCGATCGAGGTCAAGGGCTTCGAGTCGCTGGACACCGTCTACGCCAGCTGAAGGCGCGCAGCCATGGAGCACAGCTTTGCCTCGGCCACCATCTTGCTGCTGCTCATCACCGACCCGCTGGGCAACATCCCGGTCTTTGTCAACTCGCTCAAGGCCGTGCCCGCCGAACGGCGTGCGCGCGTGATCCTGCGGGAGGTGCTGATCGCCTTCGCCGTGCTGCTGGCCTTCATGTTCGCGGGCGAAAGCTTCCTGCAGGCGCTGGGGCTGAGCGACGTGTCGCTGCAGATCGGCGGTGCGGTGGTGCTGTTCCTGATCGCGCTGCGCATGATCTTTCCGCCACCCGAGCCGGTATCGCAGGTGCCCACCACCGAGCCGATGATCGTGCCGCTGGCCATTCCCGCGCTGGCCGGTCCCTCGGCAATGGCCACGGTGCTGCTGCTGGTCAGCCAGGCGCCCGGGCGACGGCTGGAGTGGGTGGCCGCGCTCACCGTGACCATGGGCGTGTGCGCGCTGGTGCTGCTGTCAGCCGAGCGGCTGCAGCGCCTGGTGGGGCTGCGCGTGGTGAGCGCGTTTGAAAAACTCATGGGGCTGGTGCTGGTGAGCATTTCGGTGGAGATGCTGATCCGCGGCCTCAAGGCCCTGGCACGCGGCTGGGGCGCCTGAGCAGTCCCTCGTGCAGGCACCTGATGCATGGCCCGGCCGGCTGCGCAGCGGCCCACGGCGCCAACAACTCAAAGAACCCAAAGAGCGCAGCAAACAACACAGCGGGGCAAGCACAGGCAGGCGCGGACCCCGTACCGCGGGCCTGCAGCGGCCATGCCGGCGGCCCGCTGCAGGCTCAGGCCAGCGGCGCGATCTTCTGGTCGATAGCGCCGAACACCGACTGCCCGTGCGCGTCCTTCACTTCCATGCGGACGCTGTCGCCAAACTTCATGTACGCCGTGCTCGGCTGACCGTCGAGCAGCGTTTCCATGGCGCGCTTTTCCGCGATGCAGCCATAGCCCCGGGGCCAGTGCGGCTTGCCGTCCTTGTGCACCGCCTGGTTGCTCACGGTGCCCGAGCCGATGATGCTGCCCGCGCGCACGTGGCGGCTTTTGCACAGGTGCGCAATCAGTTGCCCGAAGTGAAAGCTCATCTCGGGGCCGGTCTCGCACAGGCCCACCTTGCGGCCATTCCAGCTGGTCTGCAGCGTCAGGTGAAGCCGTCCGCCCTGCCAGGCCTCGCCCAGTTCATCCAGGCTCACCGCCACCGGGCTGAAGGCCGTGGCTGGCTTGCTCTGCACGAAACCGAAGCCCTTGGCCAGCTCATCGGGCATGAGTTCGCGCAGCGACACGTCGTTGGCCAGCATGACCAGCCGCACGCCCTCGAGCGCCTCCTCGGGCGAGGCGCCCATGGGCACATCGCCGGTCACCACCGCCAGCTCGGCCTCGAAGTCGATGCCGAAGTCCTCGCTGGGCACGCGCACCTCGTCGCAAGGACCCAGCAGGTGGTCGCTGGCACCCTGGTACATCAGCGGCTCGGTGCGAAAGCTGGCAGGCATCTCGGCGCCACGCGCCTTGCGCACCAGCTCCACATGACTCAGGTAGGCCGAGCCGTCGGCCCACTGGTAGGCCCGCGGCAGAGGGGCCATGCAGCGCTGCGGCTCGAAAGGAAAGGCATGCCGCGCCTTGCCATGGTTCAGCGTGTGGGCCAGGTCCTGCAGCTGCGGCGCCAGGAAATTCCAGTCGTCCAGCACCTGCTGCAGGGTGTGGGCGATGCCGGTCGCATAATGGGCCGTGGAGAGGTCGCGCGAGACCACCACGAGCTGGCCGTCGCGCGAACCGTCCTTGTAAGTCGCTAGTTTCATGGGTGCTCTTTTGGGAATGTGCCGCCCGGCACGCAGGCGCCAGGCGCTGGCGATGCCCGGCAAAGCCCGGCCATGACCGCCAACCACAAGCTTAAACCCTCCCCGCAGGCCCTCCTGCCCGCCGCCCGCCAGAGACCCCGGCCCCTGCCCCTCGGGCTGGCACTGGCACTGGCCGCCGGCGTGACGCTGGTGCACCTGTGGCTGCTGTGGGGGGCCGACCTGCTGGCACTGCAGCCCCAGCGCCAAGCCGGTGCCCCGCTGTCCTTCGGCACCCGCCAGGTGCCGCCTTCGCCTGCCTCATCGGCCCCGCCGGCCACGACCCCGGCCCGGCGCCCTGTCGCGGCCCAGGCCGCCGCAGCGGCGGACACGCCGGCATCGCCCGAAGCGGCCGCGGACGCTGCAGCGGCAGCGGCAACTGCGCCACGCCCCCAGACCGAACCTGAAGCCGCCGCACCACCCCCGGAGGCACCGGCCACGCTGGCCGCCACGCCCGCACACGAGGCCGCGGCTGCGCCGCAGTTGCCTGGCTCGGTGAGGCTGCGCTACGAGCTCAGCGGCCAGGCGCGCGGCCTGGGCTATTCGGCCGAGGGCCAGCTGCAGTGGCAGCAGGACGGACAGCGCTACGAAGCGCGCATGCTCATCAGCGGCTTTTTGCTGCTCAACGCCCGCAGCATGAGCAGCGTGGGCGAGCTGGGCCCGCAGGGCGTGGCGCCGCGGCGCTTTGCAGACCGCTCGCGCGGCGAGCAGGCCACGCACTTCCAGCCCGAGAAGGGGCGCATCCTGTTCAGCAGCAACGCCCCCGAGGCGGCCTGGCAGCCGGGCGCGCAGGACCGGCTGAGCCTGTTCTTCCAACTGGCCGGGCTGCTGGCGGCCGAGCCGGCGCGCTTCACCGACGGTACGCAACTCAGGCTGCTGGTGGCCGGCACCCGCGAGGCCGACACCTGGACCTTTGCCGTGACCGGCCGGCCCACGCTGGAGCTGCCGGTGGGCCGCCAGGCCACGGTGGCGCTGCGGCGCGAGCCCCGCCGTGAGCACGACCAGACCATCGAGATCTGGCTGGCCCCGGCGCTGGGCTACCTGCCGGCGCGCATCCGCATCACGCAGGGCAACGGCGACGTGGTCGACCAGAAACTGGCGGCGGTGGAGCCGCTTTGAAGGCACGGACCCGGCCTCGTCCGACAGGGGGCCCTTGAATTTCGGTGGCACCGTTGCCAGATACGCCCTACATGAGGGACACATCCATGCAGATGCTTTACGACTCGGAATCGTTCGTGGTGGTGCAGATGGTCGCCGCCCCCGACAGCGCGGCCGACGGCCAGCACCAGCTCGTGCGCCAGGGCTTTGAGATCGTGGACAAGCGCCACGGCCGCGAGGTCTACCTGGACGGTTCCTGGGCCGAGCTGTTCCAGGCGCGCCTGGACACCTGGCGCGAGAAGGCGCCCACGCAGGAAGAGGTCGAGACCACGCTCGAAGGCTACGCCGCGCTGGCCCAGACCCCGCTGGCCTTGCACTGAAGCCCGGCGGTTGGGTGGGGGCCTGAATGGGGCCCACTGTTGGCGGTCGGCGGTCGGCGGTCAGTGGTCGGTGGTTAGCGGTCAGCAGTCAGCAGTCGGTGGTCGGTGGTCGGTGGTCAGCGCGCCAGTTTCAGCGCTTGGCTGTCGGGACTTGGCGGTCGGCTCTCGGCCGTTGACTCGGCCCTTGCCTCTCTGCGGTCGGTGCGCAGGTTGGAGCTTCAAAACTCAAAAGCTGTTTGCTATCTGCTGTCGCCTCTTGCCTCTTGGCTCTTGCCTCTTGCCTCTTGCCTCTTGCCTCTTGCCTCTTGGCTCTTGGCTCTTGGCTCTTGGACATCAGCGATCGGATCCAAGGCTTGAAGCCTCCGGCACCACGGCCGAGGTGAATGGACCTGCACCCCAGCGACCACGTGGGGCTTCCCCCGCGTCGGTGCTGCAGCGCGCGTGGCGGGTTTAGCATCGCGCCATGCACCTCACCCGCACCGCCCGCTGCCTGCTCGGCTGCACCGCACTCGCCTTGCTGCTGGGCCTGGGGGCCTGCGCCAACTCCGCCCCCGGCGCCCGCGCAGGGGCTGTCCAGTCGCCCGAACGCTTGACCGAGCGCCTGGAGGCCCTGCCAGCCTCCGAGGTGCTGCTGCTGGGCGAGCAGCACGACGCACCCGAGCACCAGCAGCTGCAGGCGCGCATCGTCGCGCACCTGGCCGGGCGGGGCGAGTTGGCTGCCCTCGTGATGGAAATGGCCCCACGCGGCGGCAGCACCCGGGGGCTGCCCGCCTCGGCCGGCCCAGCCCAGGTGCGCGATGCGCTGCGCTGGGACGAGCGCGCCTGGCCGTGGGGTGCCTACGGCCCGGCCGTGATGGCCGCTGTGCGCGCGGGCGTGCCGGTGCTGGGCGGCAACCTGCCCGTGGACCAGCTGCGTGCCAGCATGGGCCAGGCGCAGCTGGAGTCGCGCCTGTCGCCGCAGGCGCTGGCGCGCCAGCAGGATCTCATGCGCGAAGGCCACTGCCGCCTGCTGCCGGAAAGCCAGATCGCGCCCATGACGCGGGTGCAGATCGCGCGCGACGTGAGCATGGCCGAAGCGGTGGCCTCGGCGCTGCCGCAGGCCCGGCCCGGCCAGCGCGTGGTGCTGATCGCCGGCAGCGTGCACGCCGACCGCGCGCTGGGCGTGCCGCTGCACCTGCCTGCGGGCGTGCGCAGCACGGCGCTGCGGTTGCAGGCCGGAGGACGTGGGCTGCCCGAGGAAAGCTTCGACCAGGTGCTGGCCACCCCGGAGGTGCCCCCCGTGGACCACTGCGCGGGCCTGGCCGAACGCTTCAAGCCCGCGGCCAAGCCCTGAGCGCTGAGCGCCAAGTCCTGAACCTCGGCCCATGGGGAGGGCGCCAGGCATGGGCCTGGCTTTGCAGAAGCCGAGCCCTGTCTGCGACGACCGTGTGCTGGGGTGTGGGTTTTTCGCGGGTACACATCGCAGGGGACTGAGCTCCTGCCGCAGCCAGGATCAACCTCTGAAAAGTTAACCGGCGGGCCGCAGCGGGGCATGCGCCCGCCGCGGCCGACAGGGGGCGACAGCCCCGCTCAGGCGTGCTTGCGGATGCTCGTGGCCACCACGTCCACCATCTGTGCGATCTGCGACTCCTGCACGATGTAGGGCGGGCACAGCACGATGTTCTCGCCAGCCGGGCGCACCAGCACGCCCTGCTGGAAGCAGTCCATGAAGATGTCATAAGGGCGCTTGCCCGGCAGAGAGGAAGGCGTCATTTCCACGGCGCCGGCCAGGCCCAGCGTGCGGATGCTGGCCACCGTGGGAAGGCCCTTGAGCTGGCTGTGCATGGCGTCACCCAGCATCTGGCCCATCTGCCCGGCGCGGGCGAACAGTTGCTCGTCCTCAAAAAGCTCGAGCGTGGCCAGGGCCGCGGCGCAGGCCACGGGGTGGCCCGAGTAGGTGTAGCCGTGGAAGAACTCGATGGCGTGCTCGGGGCTGGAAGCGTTGGCTTGCATCATGCCGTTGTAGATGCTGTCGGAGCAGATCACGCCACCCAGGGGAATCACGCCGTTGGTCACGCACTTGGCAAAGTTCAGCATGTCGGGCACCACGCCGAAAAAGTCGGCGCCGAAGCCCGTGCCCAGGCGGCCGAAGCCGGTGATCACCTCGTCAAAAATGAGCAGGATGCCGTGCTTGTCGCAGATCTCGCGCAGGCGCTGGAGGTACCCCCGGGGCGGGATGTACCAGCCGGCCGAGCCCGCGACCGGCTCGACGATGACGGCCGCCACGTTGGAGGGGTCGTGCAGCGGGAGGATGCGCTGCTCCAGCTCCAGCAACGGGTCGTCCTTCCAGACCGGCTCCTCATGGTGGATGTAGGCGTGGTTCACCGGGTCGTGGATGAAGCGCAGGTGGTCCACGCGGGGCAGGAGCGCGGCGCCGAACACCTTGCGGTTGGCCGGAATGCCGCCCACGCTCATGCCGCCGAAGCCCACGCCGTGGTAGCCCCGCTCGCGGCCGATGAAGATGTTGCGGTGGCCCTCGCCGCGGGCGCGGTGGTAGGCCAGCGCCACCTTGAGCGACGTGTCCGCCGCCTCGGAGCCGGAGTTGCAGAACAGCACCTTGTTCAGGTCGCCCGGGGCCATGGCGGCGATCTTGTCGGCCGCCTGGAAGGCCTTGTCGTTGCTCGCCTGGAAGGCGGTGGCGTAGTCGAGCGTGTCGAGCTGCTTCTTGATGGCCTCGTTGATGGGTTTGCGGTTGTGGCCTGCGCCCACGCACCAGAGGCTGGAGATGCCGTCGAGCACCTGGCGCCCGTCGTGCGTGGTGAAGTGCATGCCGTCGGCGGCCACGAACACGCGCGGGTTCTGGGCAAAGCTGCGGTTCGGGGTGAACGGCAACCACTGGTGGTCCATGCTGAAGTCTTGGTAAGCCACGGGCTTTCTCTCCTGGGGTCTCGGGGACGGTGAACGAAAGGCAGCAGACGGGCACGGGTGGCGGCCGCCTGCATGCAAGCCAGGCACGCATTCTTGCACCCCCCTGCGCACCCGGTCTCAAGGAAAACCAAGGGGCCGGGGCGTGGGAGACATCCTGCGACAATCGTTCACTCATGAGTTCCACGTACATCCTCAACCTCTCCTGTCCGGACCGGCCAGGCATCGTGCACGCCGTCTCGGGCTTTCTCTTCGAGCGCGGAGGCAACATCCTGGATGCGGCCCAGTACGCCGACGACAAGGACGAAGACGCCACGGGCCTGTTCTTCATGCGTGTGAGCTTTGCCTCGGCGCAGCCGGCCGCGCAGCTGCGGGCCGAGCTCGCGCAGCTGGCCCAGGGCTTCGGCATGAATTGGAGCCTGCACGAGGCCAGCCAGCCGATGAAGACCGTGCTCATGGTCAGCAAGGAAGGCCACTGCCTCAACGACCTGCTGTTCCGCTGGAAGTCGGGCCTGCTCAGGCTGGACGTGCGGGCCATCATCTCCAACCACCGCGACTTCTACCAGCTGGCGGCCAGCTACAACGTGCCCTTTCACCACATCCCGGTGACGGCAGCCACCAAGGCAGACGCCGAGAAGAAGCAGCACGAGATCATCCAGGCCGAAGGCGCGGAACTGGTGGTGCTGGCGCGCTACATGCAGATCCTCTCCGACGACCTGTGCGGCAAGCTGGCCGGGCGCGCGATCAACATCCACCACAGCTTCCTGCCCAGCTTCAAGGGCGCGCGGCCCTACCACCAGGCGCATGCGCGCGGGGTCAAGCTCATCGGCGCCACGGCGCACTACGTCACGTCCGACCTGGACGAGGGCCCCATCATCGAGCAGGACGTGGCCCGCGTGGAGCACAGCCGCACGGTGGAGGACCTCACGGCCCTGGGCCGCGACACCGAAAGCCTGGTGCTGGCCCGCGCCGTCAAGTGGCACAGCGAGCACCGCGTGCTGCTCAATGGCCACAAGACGGTGATCTTCAAGTAGAAAGCCCGCCATGGACACGCAGGCCGTCCGCCGTGAAGCCAACGGCATCAAGCGCATACCGCCCATCCAGTGCCTGCTGACCTTCGAGGCGCTGGCGCGGCTGCGCAGCGTGACCCAGGCGGCCGATGAACTGTTCGTCACCCCCAGCGCGGTGAGCCACCGGGTCAAGCAGCTCGAGCAGATCCTGGGCACCAAGCTGTTCGGCCGGGCGGATTTTTCGCTCACCACCGAAGGCAGCGAATACCTGGCGCATGTGCGCGAGGGCCTGGCCACGCTGCAGAAGTTCCCGGGCGCCACGGGCGCAGGCGCCGCCCCGGGCAAGCGCAAGCTGCGCGTGGCGGTGACGCCCACGTTCGCGCGGTCCATTCTGATTCCGCGGCTCAAGCAGTTCACCGATGCCTACCCCGAGATCGACCTGACGCTGCAGGTGTCCATTCCGCTGCTGGACGTGGTGGCCGAGGACGCCGACCTGATGATCCGCTTCGGCGCCGGCCGCTACGCCGACGTGGAGCACATGTGCCTGGTCAAGGACGAGGTCACGCCGCTGGCGTCCCCCGCCTTCGTGCGCGAGCACGGGCCTTTCGTGGAGCCGGACGACCTCAAGGGCGAGGCGCTGCTGCGCTCGCCGCTGGAGCCCTGGCGCACCTGGTTCGCCGCGCAGCACCTGGACTGGCCCGAGCCAGTGGAAGGCTCGCAGTTCAACGACGTGGGCCTGATGTGCGACGCCGCCGCCGCCGGCATGGGCATCGCCCTGGTGCGCCTGAAGCTGGGCGCGCCCTGGCTGGACGACGGCTCGCTGATCCGCCTCTTCCCGCAGACCGTGCCCAGCCCGCACGCGCACTACCTGTGCTGGCGCACCGGCATGATGGACCGCTGGGAATGCGCGGCCTTTGCCGAGTGGCTCAAGCAGACGGTGTACTGAACGGGCAAGGCCGGGCCCGCCCGGCAGAGGGGGCGCCTGCAGAGCCGGGCCGGCGCCTGCCGCCCGGTTCATGACCCTTCAGGGCTGAAGGGGGTTTTCAGCAGCCGGCCTGCGGCGCCGGGCTTCGGGTCCCGGCAGGCGCCGAGCCCCTGGGCGAGAACCCCTTGCTTTCAAGCCCCGCCC
>CAYVGD010000019.1:0-18448 GCA_964450095.1 uncultured Polaromonas sp. | reverse complement strand
CCAGGGCGACGGCTGCCACCGCGGACCGCAGGCCCACACGGGTGCAGGGATTTGAAACTGTCGGCATCGAAGACTCCTTCAAAAAATAAATTCATGAACATGGAGCGGGGCACAGGGCGGGTCGCCTTCGCAGAAACGGTCAAGGTCCCCTGGCGGCGGCGGCCAGTTGTTCGGCCGGTCCGCGGCCGTGGCGCGCGAACAGCGCGGGGGTGACGAAGGCGTCCAGCAGGGTCGAACTGATCAGGCCGGAGAAGATCACCACCGCCACCGGGTGCAGGATCTCCGTGCCAGGCTGCTCGGCCTCGAACAGCAGCGGCGACAAGGCCAGCGCCGCGGTCAGCGCCGTCATCAGCACCGGCACCAGGCGCTCGAGCGAGCCACGCACCACCAGTTGGCGGCTGAAGGGCTCGCCCTCCTCGCGCATGAGGTGGACCCAGTGCCCGACCTTCAGGATGCCATTGCGCGTGGCGATCCCGGCCAGGGTGACGAATCCCACCAGCGCCGCCACGGACAGCGGCTGCCCCGAGAGCTTGAGCCCGATCACGCTGCCCACCAGGGCCAGGGGCACATTGGCCATGACCAGCAGGGACAGCGCCGCTGAGTGGTAGCGCGAGTACAGCACCATGAAGACAAGCAGCGCCGAGGCCGTGGCCAGCACGGCAATCAGCCTGCTGGCCTCTTCCTGCGCCTGGAACTGGCCGCCCAGCGTGATGGCATAGCCCTCGGGCAAGCGCGCCTGCGCCACCACGGCGCGGATGTCGGCCACCACGTCGCTGAGCGCGCGGCCCTGGGCGTTGGCCGAGATCACGATGCGGCGCCGACCGTTGTCGCGCGCGATCTGGTTGGGGCCGTCGCCCTCCTCGATGGTCGCCAGCTGCGCCAGCGGCACCCGGCCGCGGGGCGTGTCGATGAGCACCTGCGCCAGGCCCTGCGGGCTGCGGGCCGCCTCCGGAAGGCGCAGCACCAGGTCGAAACGTCGGCCTCCCTCCACCACCTGGGTGATGCGCGCGCCCTCCACCAGCGCCTGCAGCTCGGTCAGCAGCTGCGACGGCGACAAGCCGTAGCGGGCCACGGCGGCATGGTCGATGCGCACGCGCACCTGCGGCGCGAGCACCTGCTTTTCAATTTCCAGATCGGCCAGCCCGCGCACCGAGGCCAGCCGGCCCCGCAGGTCGGCGGCCTGCGATCGCAGCGTGTCCAGGTCGTCGCCCACGATGCGGATGGCGATCTGCGCGCGCACCCCTGACAGCAGGTGGTCCAGCCGGTGTGAAATGGGCTGGCCGATGCTGACCGAGACCGGCAGCGGCGCAAGCGCGGCGCGCAGATCGGCATAGATGGCGTCCAGGCTGCGCTGGCTGCGGCGCAGGCCCACTTCCAGGTCGCTGACATGCACGCCTTCGGCATGTTCGTCCAGTTCGGCCCGGCCCGAGCGCCTGGCCACGTGGTCCACCTCCGGCACGGCCAGCAGCGCGCGCTCGGCCGCCGCGCCGACGCGCGTGGACTGGTCCAGCGTGACCCCGGGGTTGAGCCTCAAGCTGATCACCGCAGAGCCCTCGTTGAAGGGCGGCAGGAAGGTGCGCGCAAAAGTGGGCAACAGCGCCAGCGCCAGCACCAGCCCCGCGCCGGCCACGGCCAGCGGCACGTTGGGACGGTCCAGCGCGCGGTGCAGCAGGACGGCGTAGCGCGCCTTCAGCGCCGCCACGAGCCGTGGCTCATGGTGCGAGACGCGGTCGAAGCGCCGACCGATGAAAAAATACGCCAGCACGGGCGTGACCGTCACGGCCACCAGCAGGCTGGCCAGGATGGCGGCGATGTAGGCGATGCCCAGCGGCACGAAGAGCCGACCCTCGATGCCCGGCAGCGCGAACAGCGGCACGAACACCAGGGCGATGACCACCGTGGACCAGATCACCGCGCCGCGCACCTCCTGGCTGGCGTCGCGGATCACGGCGAGCACCGGCCGCGGCTGGGAGGCGGACGCGTTGGCCCGCAGGCGCCGGACGATGTTCTCCAGGTCCACGATGGCATCGTCCACCAGCTCGCCGATCGCAATGGCGATGCCGCCCAGGGTCATGGTGTTGATCGAGATGCCCAGCGCGCGGAACACCAGGATGGCCGCGAGGATGGACAGCGGAATCGCCGTCAGCGAAATGACCGTCATGCGCAGGTTGCCCAGGAAGGCGAACACCACGGCCGCGACCACGGCGCCTGCGGCCAGCAGCTTGAGCTGCAGGTTGCCGATGGATGCCTCGATGAAGTCGGCCTGGCGGAACGTCACGCGCGGCGCAGCCATGCCGGCCGGCAGCGAGCGCGCCGACTCGGCCAGCGCGGCCTCCACCGCGCGTGTCAGGCGCACCGTGTCGGCAGCAGGCTGCTTTTGCACCGACAGCACCACCGCAGGCCCACCGTCCAGCCCGGCATCGCCGCGGCGCACCGCAGCGCCGAACGCGACCTCGGCCACCTGGGACAGCAGGATCGGCTGCCCGCTGGCCGCACCCGTGCCCACGGCCACCGAGCGCAGGTCTTCCAGCTGCGCGGTGCGGCCCACATGCCGGATCAGCACCTCGCGGCCGTTGAGCGCCAGAAAGCCCCCGGAGGTGTTGGCCGCGAACGCAGACAAGGCCCGGTGCACGGCATCGAGCGAGATGCCCAGCTCGGCCATGCGTCGCGTGTCGGGCAGCACCTGGAACTGGCGCACCTCGCCGCCGATCGGGATCACCTGCGACACGCCGGGTATGGCCAACAGGCGCGGACGCAGCACCCAGTCCGCGTGCTCGCGCACCGCCATCGGCGTGGTGCGCGCGGGATCGATGGGCAGCGCAATCAAAAGGATCTCGCCCATGATGGAGCTGACCGGGCCCATCTTGGGCGTGACGCCGGCGGGCAGCGCCGCATCCAGGGAGGCCAGCCGCTCGGTGACGAACTGCCGCGCCCGGTAGATGTCGGTCTCCCAGCCGAAGGTCACGTACAGGATGGACAGCCCCGCAGCCGACACGGAGCGCACCACCTCCACCCCGGGCAGGCCATTGAGGGCCGTCTCCAGCGGGAAGCTGATGAGCTGCTCCACCTCCTCGGGCGCCATGCCGCCGGCCTCGGTCATCAGCGTGACCGTGGGCTTGTTCAGGTCGGGGAACACGTCCACCGGCGTGCGGCTGGCCTGCCAACCGCCCCACAGCAGCAGAACCACCGCGGCAGCCAGCACCAGGGCGCGGTTGCGCAGGCTGGCATCGAGAATCCACTTGAACATGGCGTGCCCCTGCCTTCAACGCAACTGGTTGAGCAGGGGCGCGCCTTCGCTCACCACGCGCTCACCGCCGGCCAGACCCTGCGTGACCAGCACCTGCGCCGCATCCAGCGGCAGCACCCGCACCCGCCGGGGCTCGAAGCGCTCGGGCGCCACCTTGACCCACACCAGCGGCTCATTGGCCGAGGACCGCACCAGCGCCGCGGCGGGCACTGGCACCCCCGGCACTTCGGACTTCAGGCGCACCGTGACGGCCACCGGCTGGCCCACCGCCAGCTGCGACAGCGCCGCCCCGCGGGCGCGAAACTGCAGCGGCAGCGCCTGCTCGCGCAAGACGCGGCCCGCGCCGAGCAAGGTGAGCGGCACGGCCTGCGCCCCCACAGCCACCGACGCCGAAACGATGGGGGCACCGAGCCCTGCGCCTGGCGCCAAGGCCTCGATGACCAGCTGGCGCGGGTCGACGATCTCGAAGACCAGCTCCCGGGCGTCCACCACCTGCCCTGCAACGGCGCGCGAGGAGGCAATCACGCCCGAGACGGGGGCAACCAGCGCTTCACCGCCGCCCGCCGCCTGCAGTGCGGCCAGCCGCCCCGAGAAGCTGGCTGCTTCGGCCTCGGCCGCCTCGATGTCCTTGCGCGGCACCGAATCGGCGAGGCTGCGCAGCCGCTCCACGCGGCGCTGGGCCAATGCCTGCATGGCGCGCACCTCGGCCAGCTGCGTGCCCAGCGCAGCCCGGTCAGCGGGAGACAGCGTGGGCCTGACGGTGGCCAGCACCTGGCCCTGCTGCACCGCCTGGCCCAGCGACGGAAAGCCACGCGGACCGGGCTCGAGCCGGCCCGCCACCAGGGCCTGCACGCGGCCGCCGGCGTTGGGGTCCATGGCCACGAGCCCAGGCAATTCGACCGCACGGCCAGTGCTCTGGCGCTCCACAGCCAGCGTGCGCACGCCCAGCTGGCGCTGCGACAGCTTGGGCAGCAGGATGGCGCCATCGGGCAGGCGCTGCGGTGCGGAAGCATCGGCCGCAGCGGCCGCGGGCGCAGGACCGTGGTCGTGGCCTTCGTGCGCGTGGGCGGTGCTGCCGGCCGGGGAAAGAACACCCACGAGCGCCCCCACGAGCGTGCCAACAAGCACGCCCACACATGCGCGCCAGCGTACGCCGGCAGGCGCTCCACCGGGCGCATACACAGGCGCGGCAGCAGGGGCAGTTGCAGGCGCACTTACAGGTGCAGTTAAAGGCGCAGCAACAGGTGCAGCGACAGGTGCTGCAACTGCAGCACACACAGCGGCATCCCAGGATGCGCTGGCGGACACCCCGGCAGGCACGCGGGCCTGCAGCCGGTGAAAGGGGGAATGACGTTCGGACATGCTCATGGCTCCGGCTCAGGCCCTGCGGCGGCGCATGCGCCACGCCGCCAGGGCCGCAATGAAGGTGGCGGCCACGGCCGCAAGAAGGCCCGCAGGCAGCGCAGCGCCGCCGCCTTGCCAAAGACCAGCCAGCCAGGAGGTGGAGGCCTGCGGACCGGCGGGCGCCGGCAGCAGCAACTCGCCCGCCAGCAGGTCGGTGGTGCCCTCGGCTGCGAGGCTTGCCGTGACGGTGAGCGTGCCCGGGGCAGGGTCTGTGGGCAGCGTGGCCACCCAGGCGTCACCCTCTGGGCGGGCGTCGAGCTTGACCTCGCCCACCTCCAGCGCCAGGCTTCCCCGGACCACGGGCGCGTTGGTGTCTGCGCGGTCCAGCCACAGTGTGAGCCGTCGGCCCTCCAGCACGCCGACCAGCTCGAAGTCAAGGCTGGTCGCGACAAAGCGCGGCGCGCCCGCCGGCGCTGCCGGCAAGGCGGCTGCAGCGCGCACAGGCTCACCCGGGTGCGCGTGGCCTTCGTGGGCGGCGGCGCTGCCCAGGCCCAGGCACAGCGCCAAGGCCAGCGCGCAGGTCTTGGCTCGCCCCCGAGGGCGGCGCAGTTGATCAGAGCGGTTCATGTGGCGGTTGTTCATGGTTCCAGTCCCAGTGCCTGGTGAAGCCGGGCCTGCGCGAGGCCCGCCTGGTGGCGCGCATCTTCACGCGCCATGTCGGCCTCGAAGGCCTGCGCGCGCAGGCGCAGCACATCAGGCAGCGCGCGCTCTCCTGCGCGGAAGGCCCGCTCGATGGCGTCGCGTGCCTGGGCGGCCGCGTCGGCACGCTGCGTCTGCGCCTGCACCACGCGCTGTGCGGCCGCCAGCGCGATGCGCGCACGTGCCTGCTCGGCCAGAAGCTCGCGCTCGCGCTGCTCCAGCGCCACCTCGGCCTCGGTCAGGGCCGCTGAGACCGCAGCCAGCCGGGGCGCGTTGCGTGCCTCGGTGTCCAGTGGCAGGGAGATGCCCACGCGCACGGTGTTGCGGTAAGGCGCGCCGTCCACGTCGCGCTCGAAGCGGCCGACCGCCGACACCGTGGGGTTGTCGCGGCGGGTGCGCGCGGCCAGCGCCAGCCGCGCCTGGCCCGTGGCCACGGCTTCGCGGGCGGACAGCAGGCCCGGGTGGACCGAGGCATCCTGCACCCCAGTCACCGGCTCGTCCAGCTGGCCGGCCGCGGCGCTGCCTGTCAGGCGCTGCAGTTCCACCGCCGCCATGGCGTGGCGTGCCCGTGCCTCCAGCAGCCCGGCCTCGGCAGCCAGTGCCTCGGCGCGGGCCAGCGCCCGGTCCGAGGGCGCCAGGTCCCCTGCCGCCAGGCGCCGCGCCACGTCAGCCTCCAGGCTGCGCGCGCTGTCCAGCCGGCCCTCCTGCAGCCGCCACTGCGTGGCCGCCAGTGCCACAGCCCAGGCCGCCTCGCGCACCTGGCCGGCCACGCGCAGCCGCTCCAGCCGGCGGTCGGCTTCCAACTGGCCGCGCTCGCGTTCGAGCACGCGCTGCTGCGCATCGCGCTGCCCGGGCAACCACAGCGGCGCAGCAAAGCCCGGCTCCAGCTCGTTGCGGCCCCGGGCGGCCGAGCGCGTGGTCTCCGGCAAGGCGACTGCAGGCGGCAGGTCACGCCGCACATCCAGGCCCACGGTGGGCGCGCCGGGAAAGAGCGCGCGACTGGCCCGGCCCCGGGCGTCGAGCTCGGCGCTGCGGGCGGCATCGATGCTGGCCTGGCGGCTGAGCGTCCAGGCGCGCTCGAACAGCTCGGACAGGCGCGGGCCGCCGGTCTCGGGGCGGCCCTCGGCCATGCGCTCAGCCGGGGCCAGTGCCGCCGGGGCGGTGGTCTGCGCGGCCGCACTGAAGCCGGCGCAGACCAGGGTCATACACAAGGAAATTCGCATGGATCGCAAACGCAGGAGGCTCGCAACGAAGGCGGCACCGGCGCCCCCCGGCCTCGTGCCCCATGCAGGGCTCGGCCGGAAGGACCCAGCGCGCACGCATGCGTCACGCATGCATGCAGTGCGGCACGTCAGGGAGGTGTTGCTGCCATGCCCGCCGGATCAGGCGAGCAGGAGGCGGGGCGGCCGGAAGGGCCCGCCATCCGTGTGCGACAGGGGGTGCAGGTCCCGGCTGGCCAGCAGGCGCGCACCCGGGGTCGGGTGGCCGGGCACGGCATGCTGCATGGGCAGCGCGACGCCAAGGTGGCAACAGCCGTCGAAGGGATCCCCCATCGCCGGCGTGGCGGCCTGGGCTGAGGCGGCCTGCGGGTCGGCGTCGGAAGTCACCTCCACCGAGGGCGCAGCCCCACGAGCCTCAGGTGCGCCATGGGGTTGATGGGCTGAATGGCCTGCATGGTGGTGGTGACCCGCAGGGTCGCCGACCGCACCAGTGTGCCCGTGGCCGCCAGCCGACGGGTGCGGCTGCGACCAGGCCGCCGTGCACAGCGCTGCCGTCGCCGCGTGCAGGGCCTGCAAGGGCAACAAAAACAGCAGGGCAATGACCAGGAATCTGCGCACCGGGAAAGTCTAATCCAAGCGCGGTCCTGCCAGGGGAAACATGGCCATCCGGAACCCTCTCAAGCGAGCACCCGTTAAAGCGCTTGGGCAGAGCTGGCCTTATGGGAACGCCCGCGCTCGCCCTGGGCGACACACGCCAAGGACGAGCGCGGGAAAGCGGCCTCAGTCGGCCCGGAAGCCGGACTTCTTGACGACAGGGGCCCAGCGCTTGGCGTCGTCGACCATGGCCTTCTTCAGGTCAGCGGCGCTGCCGCCTGCGGGCTCCAGGCCCAGCGCATTGAAGCGCTCGCGCACATCGGGATGGGCCAGGGCCTTGTTCAGGGCGCGGTTGATTTCATCGACGGCCGCCGTCGGCGTCTTGGCGGGGGCGTACATGGCAAACCAGCCCTGGCCCACGACGTCCGGGAAACCCTGCTCGCGGAAGGTCGGCACGTCAGGCATCACCTTGCTGCGCTGGGTGCCGGAGGTCGCCAGCACGTTGACCTTGCCGGTCTTGGCGTTCTGCTGCCACTCCATCACCACGTCGATGCCTGCGGGCGCATGGCCGCCGAGCACCGCGGACTGCAGCGCGGCACCGCCGTTGAAGGGCACGTGGATCATCTCCACGTTCAATGCCGAGCCGATCATCACCCCGAAGAAGTGCGGCAGGCTGCCCGCAGCCGGAGAGCCGAAGTTGGCCTGTTGGGGGTTGGCCTTGAGCCAGGCGGCATAGTCCTTGAGGTTCTTGGCCGGGGAATTCGCAGGCACCGCCAGCGCAAACGAGAAATCGCAGACCTTCCCGACGGGGGTGAAGTCCGTCTCGGAGTTGTAGCTGAGCTTGTTGAACACCATGGGTGCCAGCACGGGCACCACGATCGGGGTGACCATGACCGTGTTGCCGTCGGGCGCCGCAGACTTGAGCAGGTCAGCGGCCAGGCGACCGCCCGCGCCGGGGCGGTTTTCCAGCGCGACGGCACGGCCCTGGGAGTCGCGGTAGAGCAGCACGGGCTCGCCCAGCAGGGTGCGGGGCAGCATGCCTTCCGCAGGCACCTCGATGTCCCAGGCCGCCACGTACCAGCAGTTTTTGATGAACAAGATGTTTCTCCTTGCCTGTGAGCCACTTGCACGCGCGGGCTCGTCATTGAACTCGAGGGCATGGTAGAAAACCGCTTCAATCAAGGAAATTCAGTCTTTCGCGCTTTCCATAGAAAAAATCGATATCCGGTCTAACCATGAGATTTCAGACCCTGCATGCCCTGGTGCTTCTGGAAGAGCAGGGCAGCATCCGTGCGGCGGCCCAGAAACTGAGCCTGACCCAGCCCGCGCTGACCGCGGCGATCCAGCAGCTGGAGGCCGAGCTGAAGGCGCCGCTCCTGGTGCGCAGCCGCCAGGGCGTGAGCTTCACCAGCTTCGGCCAGGCTTTTCTCAAGCACGCCAAGCTGATGGTGGCGCAAAGCCGCCGCGCCCAGGACGAGATCGCGCAGCTGCGCGGCCACTGGGAAGGCACGGTGAAGATGTCGGTGTCGCCAGCCATCGGGCTGGGCCTGCTGCCGCGGGCGCTGCGGCAGTTCCTGCGCCAGCATCCCCAGGTCCAGGTGCACACGCGGGACGGTCTTTACCCCGGCATCGCACCTGCGCTGCGGGACGGCACGCTCGACTTCGCGCTGACCCCGGTGCACCGGGTCGACCTGGAGACCGACCTGGTCGCCGAGCCGCTTTATGCCAGCGAGGTGGTCGTCGTGGCCTGCACCTCGCATCCGCTGTCGCGCGCCACGCGGCTGGCGCAGCTCCAGGATTGCGAGTGGGTGATGTCCAGCCCCTCGCGCGGCCCGGGCGCCCTCATCGAGGAAGCGTTCCAAAAGGCCGGCATGTCGCCGCCTCGGGTGCGGATGCTGTGCGAATCCTTCCTGGCCCTGCCCGCGGTGGTCGCGGCGTCCGACGAGTGGCTCACCACCATGCCGCGGATTCTTTTCGAGCACACGCCGTTCAAGGACCAGCTGTGCATCGTCCCCATCGAGGACCCGATGCCCAGCCCCTTGATCTGCACCGTTCGCCGCCGCGACCTGCCGTTGACGCCGGCGGCCATGCACCTGGTCGGCTGGATCCAGCACTACGCCCTGGAGCGGCTCAAGCAACGCATGGCCGCCCCCTGAGGCGGCGTGGACTGCAAAGGCGCTGCCGGCGGGCACTGCCGCCGAGGAAAAGGCGCTACCTCCGGCACAGCCTAAAGCGGCTGGAACCGGAAGGCCCATGGCCGCTGCGGCCTGCGGCAGGGCCAGGGCATCGCACGGCGTGCAGGTGGCACACACCAGCGGATCGGCAGTTGGGCCGGCAGCGCCGTGGCAGCGGTGGCGCTGCGTCAGACCAAGGTGCTCAAGCGAACCTGCTCAGGCCCAGAAATGCCGCATCAAGGTCAGGCCGCTCAGCGTCAGCAGCGCGGCCATCAGCCGCTTCATCACCAGTGGCGCAATGCGGGCCGCCACGCGGTTGCCGACCAGCACGCCGAAGCCCGCCACCGGCAAGGCAAGCAGCCAGCGGGGCAAGACCCGGTCCACGTCGATCTGCATGGAACTGCCCAGCACCCCCACCGCAACCAGCCCGGCCAGGACCATCACCACCGGAACGGTCGCCCTGAGACCGGCGACGTCATCGAGCCGGCGCTGCAGCCACGCGACCACCACCGGCCCCGCGGTGGCGAACATCACCTCCACCAGCCCCACCACCGTGCCGGCCACATGCGCCCAGCGGCCATGCGCCTGGGGCGCAGAAGCACGCGGCAGCAAGACCCGCACGCCCACCAGCACCACGTAGGCGCCCAGCACCAGGAGCAGCCAGCGCTTGTCGAGCTGGCCCAGCAACCACAGCCCCAGCACGGTGCCCAGGGCCATTCCCGGCAGCAGGCGCAGCAGTTCATTCCACCTCACCTGCCGGAGGTTCAGGCCGCCGTGGAGCATGGAGGCTGGAATGTCCAGCAGGATGGCCAGCGCCACCACCTCGGTCAGCGGCCATTGGCGTGCCAGCAGCGGCACCAGCACCAGCGCCGACCCGAAGCCCGTGATGCCCATGACCACATAGCCCGTCAGCACCACGGCCATGGGATAGCCCCACGCGAGGAGATCCGTCATCACCGGGGCGTTTCGTTGCGGCAGCAGCCCAGGGTCACGCCGCCACACCCGGGGAGGGCGGGCACTGCGGCATGCCGGGCCAGCAAGCCGGAGAGCGTGCCCGCCATTTCGCCCCGTCCTTGGTGAACCGCGAACCCCACGCGGTCTGGGCCTCGCCCTGCGGCAGCGCCCGCCCAAGCTGTGCATCCCGGCCGCGGCAGCCACCCGGGCGTGCAGTCCAACAGTCACGTGCAGCGGCAAAGATCAGGCGGGGCATCATGGCCGGGCAGTTTAGAAGCCGCCCTGCCCCGCCATGATCAGATTTACCGAGCACCCATTGGATTGACTTATCGCCGCAACGCAGACGCACTGCCGCTGGGGCCGAGGCTGGAACGAGCAAGCAATTCCGCGGCCGGCTGCGCAGAGCGCAGGCTGCACCACAGCATGTGGCGCGGCTCCTCGGTCACCCGCTAGGTCTTGAGCTGCGCCGGCGCCAGCGGTGCGGCGGCCGGGCCGTGGAGCACCTGGCCCTGGGTGTCGAATCGCGAGGCGTGGCAGGGGCAGTCCCAGGATTTTTCGGCCGGGTTCCACGCGACCACGCAGCCCAGGTGGGTGCAGATGGCCGAGCGCACGTGCAGCGCCGAATCAGGGTCGCGGTACACCGCCAGCTTGTGCAGGCCCTGGCGCAGCACGGCGCCCTGGCCAGGGGCAATCTGGCCGGCGTCGGTCACGTCGCCTGCGTTCACCAGGTCCTTGTACTGGGCCAGGGTGTTGGCCTGTTCCCGCACGAATTCGCCCAGGCCGTGGGTGGCCTTGCGCGACGGCGCGTAGATGCCCGCCCAGGCGTTGGTGCGGCCGGCGATCTGGTCGCTGACCGCGATCGCGCCGGCGGTGCAGTGCGTCATGCCGGTGCCTGAATCGCCCGTGATGATGTAGACCTCGCCCGCATCCATCGGGTTGCGGCCGAAGAAGGCCAGCCCGTCGGCCGGCTCCATGACCTGCCCCGACCAGCGGTGCAGCACCTGCCCGGCCATGGGGAAATGCGCGCGGGTCCAGCGCTCGATGTCTTCCCAGGGGTCGCGGGACTCGCCCACCTGGCCGACCTTGTGGTCGGCACCGCCCACGATCAGCAGTTCATGCCCGCTCGAGGGGCCGTCCGCCAGCCTGACATAGTGGTAGGGGTCGCAGGTGTCCCACAGCAGCAGGCGCGGCAGCGCGCCGCGCGGCACTTCCAGTGCGCTCACGTAGGTGCGGTAGCCGGACTGCTTGGTGTGCATCACCACACGGTCGTTGAAGGGCGTGTTCGTGGCCACCACCACGGCGCGCGCGCGCACCTCGCCTCGATCGGTGCTCACCCGCTGCGCGCCGCCCTCGGTGGCCAGTTCCAGGGCACGCGTGCCGCAGTGCAGCGTCACGCCGTGCCGCTGGCAGGCCTGGGCCAGCCCCGCCAGGTAGGCCAGGGGATGGAACTGCGCCTGGTGCGCAAAGCGCAGGCAGGGCCCGGTGTCAAAAGGCAGGCCGGGCACGCGGGGCAGTTGGTCCACCGCAACGCCGGCGCGGCGCGCGGCCCCGAATTCCCGCGCCAGCAGCCCCGCGTCCTGCCCGGGCGGTGCGAAGAGGTAGCCGTCCAGCCGCTCGAATCCGCTGTCAGGCGCCTCGGCGCGGGCGATCTGCTCGGCCAGGTCCGTGGCGTCCTGAAAGCTCTGCGCCACGTGGCGGGCCACGTCCGCGTCGAAGCGGGACTCGATCTCGGCATAGCGGTCGTCCGGCGGCATGAAGTGCGCCGTGGTGCGCCCGGTCTCGCCACCGCCGAGCGCGTCCAGCGCCTCGATCAGCAGCACGCGACGGCCTTCGCGGGACAAGAGGTAGGCCGTGGTCAGGCCCGCGATGCCGCCGCCGATCACGCACACCTCGGTCTCCGCGGCACCGGCCAGCGGCGGGTGCATCTGCCAGGGGGCCGAGCCCATCCAGAACGACTGCGTGGCACCGTTGGTCTTCATGGCGTTCTCCTGGGCGGGCGCGACAGCCGCGCACACCTGCACGTGGCCCACCACCTTAGCCCTGCCCCGGGCGCACCCGCCCAGGGCGGGAGGTAAGCGTTTGAAAACAGCCTCGCGTGTGGCAGGCCCCGCGCCTGGCGTCCGACAGGCAGGCGCCACCTGCGCCGACGCTTCTTCACCGACGCTTCTTCGCCGACGCTTCTTCGCCGACGCTTTTTCGCCGATGTCCCTTCGCCGATGTCCCTTCGCCGATGTCCATTCGCCGACGCTTCCGCACCGACCCTTTGTGCGCTGAGCCTCTGTGCGCTGGGCCTGTGTGCGCTGATCTTTATGCGCTGGCCCTCCTGCGCTGACTCTTTTGCGCCCCCCGCCGCATCGGCTCCGCCGCACGGACACAGCAGCACGCTGGTGCGGGGCGAACAAGCTGCCTGGACACGACAGCGCCCCCCTACCCGCTGGCCACGTGGCCAGGCTTGACCTGGATCAAGAACCTTGCCGAAGCCCCGAAATGAACCGGCTTGTGCCACCTCATCGGCGCATGGCCGGCCGCCGGGCCGCAGGACAGTACGGCTGACCCCCCACAACACGCCCCCGATGCGGGCGCCGCAGGAACCCATGCCCTACCTCGCCAACGCGCTTTCCCGCCGCCTCGTGTTCCTGGCCGTGGCACTGCTGCTGGGCTGCCTGTCGCTGGCCAGCGTGATCGCCTCCTGGAGCGCGCAGCGCCACGAGCGCGAATTGGTCGAATCCTGGGTGAGCGACAAGGTGGGCGCGATCACCGACCTGGTGGACGCCTTCGACGCCACCTCGCGCGTCATGGCCGAGCGCGCCTACAAGGGCTTTCGCGAGCAGTTCACTGCCGATTTCCGCCTGGACGAGGCCAGCGGCGTGCTGCGACACGGCGCGCAGGCGCTCAACGGCCGCTTCGACGAAGTCGACGGCTTTCACCGCAGCACCGGCGGCGTGGCCACGCTGTTCGCGCGCCGGGGCGACGAGTTCGAGCGCATCAGCACCAGCGTGCGCAAGGCCGACGGCGAGCGCGCCGTGGGCACCAAGCTGGCCCGCACCAACCCGGCCCATGCGCGGGCGCTGGCCGGCCAGCGCTACGTGGGCCGCGCGGTGCTGTTCGGCGTGCCCTACATGACGGTGTACGAGCCTGTGCGCAATCCGGCCGGCCAGGTGGTGGGCATTCTCTTCATCGGCTTTGACATCAGCGACTTCCAGCGCTCGCTCGAACGCACGGTGGCGGCCAGCCGTTTCTTCCAGACCGGCGGCGCCTTCGTGGTGGAGCCGGGCAACGCCGACGCGGAGGCCGTGTTCATCTCGCACCCCTCGGCCCAGGGCCGCAAGGTGCTCGAGGCCCTTCCCTCTGCCGCGCCCGTGCTGGCGGCGCTGCGCGCGCAGGGCGCGGTCACGCTGGACGACGCGCCGGGGCTCCTGCGCGCCGAGATGGGCAGCCCTTGGACGGTCAAGCGCAGTTCGGCCGCCACCGGCTGGTGGGTGGTCGCGCAGGTGCCCGAAGCCGAGGCCATGGCCGGCCACTGGGCCAACATGCAGGTGCTGTGGGGCATGCTGGCGGCGTGCGCGGCCTGCATGGCGCTGTCGCTTTACCTGCTGGTGCGCCGCCAGGTGAGCCAGCCCCTGGCCGAGCTCACCTCGGCCTTCTCGGCCCTGGCCAGCGGCGATCTGCGCCAGCCTTTTGCCAGCAGCCGCCAGGACGAGCTCGGCCGCCTGGTGCGCGAAGTGGAGGCCATGCGCCAGCGCTTTGCGGCCATCATGGGCCGGCTGCGCCAGGCCTCCGACAGCATCCACACCGCCTCCGGCGAGATCGCCTCGGGCAACCGCGACCTGTCGGTGCGCACCGAGCAGGCCGCCGGCAGCCTGCAGCAGACCGCAGCCACCATGGCGCAGTTCGCAGGCGATGTGCGCGCCAGCGCCGACTCGGCGGGCGATGCCAGGCGCTTGGCCGCGCAGGCCTCGGAAGTGGCCGCGCACGGCGGGGCCCGTGTGGCCGGGGTGGTGGCCACCATGGACGACATCGCGCAGGACAGCCGCCGCATTGGCGAGATCACCGGCATGATCGACGGCATCGCCTTCCAGACCAACATCCTGGCGCTCAACGCCGCGGTGGAGGCGGCGCGGGCGGGCCCGCAGGGGCGCGGCTTTGCGGTGGTGGCCGGCGAAGTGCGCAGCCTGGCGCAGCGCAGCGCCGAAGCCGCGCGCGAGATCCGCGGCCTGATCGCCGAGAGCACCCGCAAGGCGCAGGCAGGCTCGGAACAGGCCGCGCAGGCGGGCAGCACCATGGAACAGATCGTGACCTCGGTCGGCCGGGTGGAAGCCATCGTGCAGGCGATCGCGGATTCGGCAGCGCACCAGAGCCAGAGCATCGGCGAGGTCAACCAGGCCGTCACGGCCCTGGACGAAGCCACGCACCAGAACGCCGCGCTGGTGGAACAAGGCACGGCCGCCGCACAGAGCCTGAAGGACCAGGCCGGGCAGCTGGCCGAACTGGTGCGCGAATTCCAGACGCGCTGAACAAGCCCGCGCGGCCGGCGGCCGCGGCTAGTCCAGCCCGCGCCGCCCCCTGGCCACGCGCCAGGTTTCCAGGCCCGCCCAGAACAGCATGAACACCAGCAGGCACCCCATGAAGTCGCCGGTGATCATGGCCAGGGCGTTGCCCAGGAAGTTCTCGCTCTTGAGGCCGGCTGCGATGAAATAGCCGTTGACCGCCGCGCCGTGCACGGCGGTGGTCACCAGGTCCAGCAGGGGCAGGTGCAGAAAGCGCAGGTTGGACAGGTCGCTGCGCAGGCCCAGCAGCGCCATGCCCAGCCGGATGCCCCACCAGCTGGCCAGCGTGCTCACTGCGGCGTAGACCAGCAGCTGCCCCGCCGGCAACTGGGGCCACACCTCACTGGCCACCAGCAGCAGGCCCACGAAGCAGCCCAGCGCACCCCAGCCCCGACCCACCAGCATGGCCAGGTGCTTGATGCCCGCCGGCAGGAACAGCAGGCTGATGCCCTGGCCGTAAAGCGTCCAGGGGTCCAGCAGTTCGCTGAAGCGGTACGCAATGACATAGGCCGCACCGGCCGCCACGGCCAGCAACGGGCCTTTGGCAAGGGGACGGACGGACTTTGGAAGTGCGTAAGCCATGGCAAAAGGGGTTCTCGACTTCAGGATGCAGGTCAACCGAAAAGCGGCTGCCGACCCGTTCACAGGGCCGCGCAGTTTATGGCACGGTCCAGCCCCAGCGACGGAGGTGCCCGGCAAAGCAGGCCATCGGTGAGGGGACGCTGCCGCCGTACACCAAGGGCAGGCAAACTGCATACACTCCGCCTGAACCACACACCCTGGAGACGACCATGCCGCGCAAGCCCAGTGCCGAACTCAAGCTGGCTTCACCGCCCAGCGCCGTGGCCGACAGTCCCCTGAGCACGACCGACCAGATCGTCGAATCCATCACCACAGCCATCGTGGAGCGCCGGCTGATGCCGGGCACCAAGCTGCCGGAGCAGCAGATCGCCGATGTGTTCTCGGTGTCGCGCACGCTCGTGCGCCAGGCGCTCAACCAGCTCAGCCGCGACCGGCTGGTGACGCTGGAGCCCTCGCGCGGCGCGTTCGTGGCCACCCCCAGCGTGGACGAGGCGCGCCAGGTGTTCGAAGTGCGCCGCCTGGTGGAGGCCGGCATGGTGCGCCAATTGGCCAGCAGCATCACCGATGCGCAGGTGGCCCACCTGCGCCACCACCTGCGCGAAGAGCGCGCGGCCGTGACCCGCTCCGACGTGACCGGCCGCACCCGCCTGCTGGCCGACTTTCACGTGGTGCTCGCGCAGATGCTGGGCAACGCCGTGCTGGCCGAGCTGATCTTTGACTTGCTCAGCCGCTCGCAGCTGATTTCGCTCATGTACCAGTCGGCGCATTCGGCCGAGCATTCGCAGGCCGAACATGCAGAGATCGTCGACGCGCTGGAGCGGCGCGACGCCCGCGCCGCCGTGCGGCTGATGGAGCAGCACCTGGCCAGCGTGGAGAAGAACCTGCGCCTGGGGCCCCAGGTCTCGGACCTGGCCGCGGTGCTCAAACCTGCAGAGCGCTGAGCCGGCCCGCGCCCGCGGAAGCCGGCGGGCATGGGCCTCTGTGAACCTGCGGCCTACGCCCCTTGGAATTCATTTCATCACACGAATGAAAATTCATTGATGAGCCGATGAACAGGACACTTTTTAGTTCATCATTGGGCTATTGACATTTGGATAACGTTCATACCGAACCGGTCATCTCACCGGGCCTGAACGGACGATCGGACACACCTCGCCATGGGTGAACACAACAACAACCCGACCGACCACCCGCCGACGGGCACCAGCCCGGGGCTGCGCACCTGCCGGGACCTGATGCGGGGCCATCCGCTGCCCATGCTCTTGTGGCAGGGCCCGGACTTCACGACCCCGCTCGCCAACGAGGCGTTCATGCGCCTTTCAGGAGGCGGCCCGAACCTGAGCCCCAGCGACTGGGATTCGGCCTGGACCGATGTGCAGGCCGACGTGAACCATGTGCGCCACACCAGCGAGGTGCTCTGGCGCGACAACGCCCCGCTGCCCGTGCCGGGCCTGCCGACGGGCGAGTACTTCGGCACCTTCCACTACAACCCGGTGCGCAGCCCCTGCGGCGCGGTCGAGGGCGTGCTGCTCATGTGCACCCGCCACTACCGCGCAGGCGACGTGCGCTCCGACGGGCGCTACGGCTACGCAGCCGTGATCCACTCCATGGACCTGGGCTTTGCCATCGTCGAGGCCGAAGACACGCCCCCGGGCGAGCTGCTCAATTACCGCTTCATCGAGGTCAACGAAGGCTGGGCCCGGCAGACCGGCTGGGACAACATCACCGGCAAAAGCATCACCGAACTTTGGCCGCAGCGCGAGCCCTTCTGGCCAACGACGCTCGCCCGCGTGCTGGAAACCGGCGTTTCGGTGCGCGCCACCACCAACGCCTGGGGCCGCACGGTCGACGTTTACATGATGCGGCTGGGCGGAGCCGACAGCCGACAGGCCGCGCTGCTGGTGCGCGACGTCAGCGCCCAGACCGCGGCCGTGGCGGCGCTGCAGCGCAGCGAACAGCGCGCGCGTGCAGAGGCCGAGCGCGCCGAAGCCGAGCGCAGGCGCCTCGATGCGGTGCTGGAGGCCACGCCCGCTCCGGTGTTCGTGGTCGACGCGCAGGGCCGATTCTTGCTGGCCAACTCGCGTGCCCGCCAGGAGTGGGGCCTGCAACAAGAGTTTGACCCGCCCAAGTGGCTCGGCTGGTGGGCCGACGGTTCGGCGCGCCACGGCCTGCGCCTGTCGCCCGAACAGTGGCCGCTGTTGCGGGCGATGCGCGGCGAGCACGTGAACGAGCTGATCGAGATCGCCACCCCCGCCAACGCCGCGGTGCGGCGCACCTACCTGGTGTCGGGCTCGCCCATCGTGGCCCAGAGCGGCGAGGTCAGCGGTGCGGTGGTGGCGGCCACCGACATCACCGAGCGCGTGCAGGCCGAGCAGGCGCTGCAGCAGTCCCACCAGCGCAAGGATGAATTCCTGGCCATGCTGGCGCACGAGCTGCGCAACCCGCTGGCTCCCATCGGCGTGGCCGCCGAACTGATGAGCCGCCCCGGCGCCGGCCAGGAGCTGATGCTGCAGACCGGCGCCATCATCGCGCGCCAGGTGCGGCACATGACCGGGCTGGTGGACGACCTGCTGGACATGTCGCGCGTGAACCGCGGCGCCATCACGCTGACGAGAGAAATGCTGGACACCCATTCGGTGCTGCACGACGCCGTCGAGCAGGTGCTGCCCCTGATCCAGAGCAAGCGCCACCGCCTCGAGCAGCACGCACCCGCGCACCCGCTGGCCTTCGAGGGCGACCGCAAGCGCGTGATCCAGGTGCTGAGCAACCTGCTGAACAACGCCGCCAAGTACACGCCCGATGGCGGGCACATCCGTGCCTCCATCGCGCCCGTGGAGGGGCACATCGAGATCCGCGTGGCCGACAACGGCCTGGGCATGAGCCCGACCATGCTCGAACGCGCTTTCGAGCTGTTCGCGCAGGCCCAGCGCACCGCCGACCGCCAGCAGGGCGGCCTGGGCATCGGCCTGGCGCTGGTGAAGAAATTGGTGGAGCTGCATGGCGGCCAGGTGCAGGCCTTCAGCGAAGGCACGAACCGGGGCAGTGAATTCGTGGTGCGCCTGCCCGCGAGCCAGGCAGCGCCGCGCA
>CAYVGD010000018.1:5100-18611 GCA_964450095.1 uncultured Polaromonas sp. | reverse complement strand
CCAGTTGAAGTGGAAGTTGAGCACCCAGTGTGCGTAATTGCGGTCATGCAGGTGTGGCAGGAACAGGTAGTCGTCCGGGCCGCCAAGCCCATGGGCCTGCTGGCTTTTTTTGATCTGCTGGTAGATGCGCACCGCCGCCTGCAGCGTCACGATGGGCTTGCCGTGGCGCTTGGTCTCCGGCAGCGTCAGGCGCAGGTACAGGCTGGAAGAGCGCACCACCTCCACATGCCGGTGCTTGAGCGTCTTGAGGTCGCTGGGCCGGATGAAGCTGTGCAGCATGAACCCGATGGCCCAGGCCAGGTCCGGCGGCATCACCTGTTCGGCGCGGCGGATCTTGTAGCGGGCGCGGATGGCATCGGCCGCACCCGGGTAGGACCGGCCGCGCAGCGCACGTGCGCGGCGGATGATCTGCCAATACTCGCTGGGGGTGAACGCGCCACGCGGCGTGGTGTGGATCTTCACCTTGGGGAACTCGGGCAGTTTGTCCAGCTCGCCCATGGCCACGGCAAAGGCCAGCACCTTGCGCACCGCCACCAGGTACTGGCTCACGGTGGTGGTGGAAAAGCGCAGGCTCAGGAACTGGGTGAACTCCAGCAACACCCGGTGGTTGATCTCGTGCACGGGCTTCTCGGCCCACCGGGGCAGGATGTGTGCATCCATGCGGTTTTTCATGACCTGCCAGCTGCCCAGGCTGAATTCGCCGCGCGTGGCCCGGGCCTGTTCGTTGCGCATGACCTGCGCGGCCACCTCGCCAAAAAGCGGCGAGCTCGGCGCAGGCGGGGCGGGCGGGGCCGGTATGCCCGGCAGTTCGGCCTGCCCCTCGGCGCGGCGCAGGTGCTGCTCTGCCACCAGACGGTCATAGAAAAGCCGCGCGGCATGAAGCGCCAGCCGCAGCGATTCGGTCTGCGTGCTGCGCTTGTGCGTGCGCCCGAACATCCAGCAGCGGACCTGCCAGTAGCGGCTGGCCGCGATCTTGTAGACCACGAGCTTTTGCGGATACCCCGGCACCGGCGTGATGCTCTCGGGAATGGGGACCGTGCGCTCCCGCCCCGAGCCCGGCCGCGCTGCCGTCCACACCTCATTGGCCGCCGGCAGTCTCAAGAGTGACACCCAATCAGACATGGCCCGAGGCTAACGAGTGGTACATCGGGCAGGCAAACTCAACCTTAATGTATTACTTATCGACACATGCCCATCGGGTGCAAAGGGTTGTCGGACGGGTGCGCTGAGGGATGAGGTTCGCCTTCCCAGCCGCTTTTTAGCCTCGGAATCGTTCAAAGCAGTGGTAAATCACCGTGTGTCCCATTGGACAGACACATACGGGAGGGATGAGGTCTTTTTAATGTGGTGGGACAAGGACTTGGCCTGATTCGCCCCAGCACGGCATGAAGCTGCTTTGAGGGCTGCTCTGGCGGCCACCGGCGCTTTTGCTCAGTCTTCCGTGACCATCGACGGCGTGCTTGACGCTGGCTACCAAGACATCAACTACAAGGGTGCCAACAACAACGTTCGCGGCATCGCCCAAAACGGCTCGTCCACCAGCGGCCTGAACTTCCGTGGTTCGGAAGACCTGGGTGGCGGTCTGCGTGCCAACTTCCGTTTTGAAACCAACTGGAACGTGGTTTCGGGCAATGCCAACACTGGCACGGCTTCTGGCATTAACGCAGGTGGAACCAGCCCTGCATCTACTGCAACCCAGAGCATCAACAGCACTGCCGGCACCTTCGGCAACGGTGAAATCCGCGTGGGCTTGGCTTCCGCCACCCTCGGCGCTGTCGACATGGGTGTTGTCAACTACAACTCGCTGACCACCTTCACCACCGGCCAGCCTTTCGGCACCGCCATTGGTTCGGGTTTCCGCACCATGTTCATCAACGATGCACAGGCCACCTCGTCTGTGCGTGGTGAGAACGCCATTCGCTACACCTCGCCTGCCTTCGCTGGCTTCCGCGGCACGTTCTACAAGTCGTTCAAGCAGACGAAAGCCGCTGCACAAGGCGTGAATTCTGCCACCAACGCCAACCCCACCAATCTGCTGCCCCAGGCCAACGCCTTCAGCACTTCGCTGGGCGCATACGACCAGCAAGGCACGCAAGAAATTGGCGTCAACTACGCACAAGGTCCCATTGCTGCATCGTTTAGCCAACTGAAGCAGGACTTCGCTGGCGTTGCAGCGGTTCAGTCCTCTGGTGCTGCTGCTGGTACTGCAGAAACCACCGTCAACACCTTTGGCGCGAACTACGCAGTCACTCCCGCGTTCAAAGTGTTCGGTCTGTACCAGACCCAGAAGACCAACACGAACACCGTGGACCGTACCGCAATGACTTTGTCGACCACTTACACCATGGGTAACCTGGTGCTGATGGCACAAGCTGGTAACCTGAAAGAGGATGCTGGTGCGAACAAGGGCTTGAAGTCCAAGCTGTGGGGCATCGGTGCTGACTACAACTTGAGCAAGCGTACGGCTGTGTACTTCCGCGCTGAGTCTATCGACGACAAAGCCAAAGCGATGAACGCGGCTGTCAACCCGGTGCAGATCGTGGGTACCAACCCCGCAACCTCTGCGGCAGACCAGAAGTTCGCGCGCACCGCCATCGGCGTTCGCCACTCCTTCTGATCTGACGCTGGCATCCGCCAGCTGAAGGTTTAGAACCTGAAACCCCGCTGTGGCAACATAGCGGGGTTTTTTCATGCCTTGCTGGTAAAGGCGAATCCGCGAGATCCGAGCGCGAAGGCCGGCCCTATAGGCCTGCTGTGCGTACGCGTATGCGTGTGCGCGTGCTTGAGGGGCGCCTTCAGGCGCCGAACAGGTCGGATGCCGGATCAGGCCGGTTTGTGGGCGCGGCCACGCCGAGATGGCGGTAGGCCGCCAGCGTGGCGATGCGCCCGCGCGGGGTGCGCTGCAGGTAGCCTTGCTGAATGAGGTAGGGCTCGATCACGTCCTCGATGGTGCTGGCCTCTTCGCCGATGCTGGCGGCGATGTTGTCCAGGCCCACGGGGCCGCCATCGAAGCGGTGGATCACGGCTTCGAGCAGCTTGCGGTCCATGACGTCAAAGCCCTGCGGATCCACGTCCAGCATGGCCAGCGCGCGGTTGGCCATGTCCAGGGTGATGGTGCCGTCGCCCTTGACCTGCGCGTAGTCACGCACACGCCGCAGCAGCCGATTGGCGATTCGAGGCGTGCCGCGAGAGCGGCGCGCGATTTCCATGGCGCCCGCGTCCACGATGGGCGCGGTCAGCAGCCCGGCGCTGCGGCGCACGATGCGGCCCAGTTCCTCGGGCGTGTAGAACTCCAGGCGCGCCACGATGCCGAAGCGGTCGCGCAGCGGGTTGGTCAACATGCCGGCCCGCGTGGTGGCACCCACCAGCGTGAAGGGCTGCAAGTCCAGCTTGATGGAGCGTGCCGCAGGGCCCTCGCCGATCATGATGTCGATCTGGTAGTCCTCCAGCGCGGGGTAGAGGATTTCCTCCACCACGGGCGACAGCCGGTGGATCTCGTCGATGAACAGCACGTCGTTCTTCTCGAGGTTGGTCAGCAGCGCTGCCAGGTCCTTGGGCTTTTCCAGCACCGGGCCGGAAGTCTGGCGCAGGTTCACGCCCAACTCGTGCGCGACGATGTGAGACAGCGTCGTCTTGCCCAGGCCAGGCGGGCCGAAGAGCAGCACGTGGTCCAGCGCCTCGCCGCGCTGGCGCGCCGCCCCGATGAAGATTTCCAGTTGCTCGCGCGCCTTGGCCTGGCCCACGTAGTCGTCCAGCAGCTTGGGCCGCAAGGCGCGCTCGAGCGCCTCCTCGTTGGGCGAGGCGGGCGCTGCCGACATGACGCGCTTGGGCGGCGGGGAAAAATCGTCGGTCTGGATGCTCATGGCGGAATGGACTGCCGTCTTGCCTTACTTGGCCAGGGCCTTGAGCGCGAGCTTGATGCCCTCGCTCACGCCCACGTCCTTGGGAAGCGCCTTGAGCGCGGCGGCGGCGTCCTTGTCGCTGTAGCCCAGCGCGATCAGCGCCTGCTGGATGTCGGACTGCGCGTCGCTGGCGACCGCCACTGGCAGGCCCAGGTCCACGCCCAGCTTGCCCTTGAGTTCGAGCAGCAGGCGCTCGGCAGTCTTCTTGCCGATGCCGGGCACCTTGGTGAGCCGCCCGGCCTCCTGGGTGCTGACGCAGCGCGAGAGTTCCTCCACGCTCAGCCCCGAGAGCACCGACAGCGCGGTGCGGGGGCCCACGCCCGAGATCTTGATCAGCTGGCGGAAGGCTGCGCGCTCATCGGCCGAGCCGAAGCCAAAGAGAATCTGCGCGTCCTCGCGCACGACGAAGTGGGTGAGCAGGCTCACCTTCTCGCCCAGGCCCGGCAGGTTGTAGAAGGTGCTCATGGGCACCAGCAGCTCGTAGCCCACGCCCTGGCAGTCGACCAGCAACTCGGGCGGGTTCTTTTCGGCCAGCTGGCCCGTGATGCGTCCGATCATGATGGGCAAATCTTATCAGTGCCCCTGCTCTGCGCCCCGGGCGCAAGAGGTGCACCACCTCCCCGCGCGCGCAGCCTGCGCGAAGGACGGACAATGGCCCGCCCAGCGCACCACACGCGCCCAGCCAGAGGACCGGCCCCTTGATTCTTCGCCACACCTTTTCACCGCCCAACAACACCCGCCTGGACCACCTGTGCGGCCCCACCGATGTGCACCTGCGCACCATCGAGGCGGCGCTGCAGGTGAGCATCAAGCACCGCTTCGAGCAGTTCAAGGTCGAGGGCCCCAAGGCCCGTGCCGAGCAGGCGATGGAACTGCTGCAGGCGCTCTACGAGATGGCCGCACGCCCCATTCCCGACGAGCAGGTGCAGCTCATGCTGGCCGGCGATCCGCTGCTGTCCACGGGCGAGGAGGGCGAACCGGTGCTGGCCACGCGCCGGGCCGACCTGCGCGCGCGCACCACGAACCAGGGCACGTACCTGAAGAACATCGCGGGGCACGACATCACCTTCGGGATCGGCCCGGCGGGCACGGGCAAGACCTACCTGGCCGTGGCCTGCGCGGTGGATGCCCTCGAGCGCAGTGCGGTGCAGCGCATCGTGCTCACGCGCCCGGCCGTGGAGGCCGGCGAGCGCCTGGGTTTTCTTCCTGGCGACCTGAGCCAGAAGGTGGACCCCTACCTGCGGCCCCTTTACGACGCGCTCTACGAGCTCATGGGCTTTGACCGCGTGCAAAAAGCGTTTGAGCGGCAGCAGATCGAGATCGCGCCGCTGGCGTTCATGCGCGGTCGCACGCTCAACCACGCATTCGTCATCCTCGATGAGGCGCAGAACACCACGCCCGAGCAGATGAAGATGTTCCTCACCCGCATCGGCTTTGGCAGCAAGGCCGTGGTCACGGGCGACGTGAGCCAGATCGACCTGCCGGTGCACCAGATGAGCGGGCTGGTCGACGCGGAGCGGGTGCTGCGGCGGGTCAAGGGCATCGCCATCACGCGCCTGACCAGCGCCGACGTGGTGCGCCACCCGCTGGTGGCGCGCATCGTGGACGCCTACGACAAGCAGCGCACGCCCGACGTCAAGAGCGTGGATGCGCTGGACAACCTGGCACCGCATGCCAGGCCGCTGCAGGCGGGGCGCGCCCGCTCCGCCGGGGGCGCTGCCCGTGAGTGAGCACGCTTTGCCCGAACTGCATCTGGCAATGCAGTTCGCAGACTTTCCGGGAGCTGCAGCGCACAAGAAGCTGCTGGGCCGCGCCAAGGTCGCCCGCTGGATGCGGCATGCGCTGGCGCTGCCGGCGGAGATCACGGTGCGCCTGGTGGGGCTGGAGGAAGGCCGGGCGCTCAACCGCGATTACCGCCGAAAGGACTACGCCACCAACGTGCTCACCTTCGACTACAGCCGCACGCCCGTGGTCATGGCCGACCTCGTGCTGTGCGGCCCGGTGGTCGAGCAAGAGGCCGCCGAGCAGGGCAAGGCCCTGGAGGCGCATTACGCGCACCTGCTGGTTCACGCCACCTTGCACGCCCAGGGCTGGGACCACGAAACGAGCGTGAAAGACGCCCACGCGATGGAGGCGCTCGAAGTGCTGCTGCTTCAAAGCCTGGGCCACCCCAACCCGTACTGAACGGGCGCCGTTCAGAAGCTGTAGGCCGCGCCCAGCACCAGACGGGGTGAATTGCGCTCACGCACCAGCGGGCTGCTGGCGGCATCGCCCGTGAGGCGCTGCCAGGCCAGGCCGCCAAAGCCGGTCCAGCGGGGTGCGAGTTCCGTGCGACCGGAAATACCGGCCTGCACCGCGCTGAGGCCGGAGCCCAGGCTGTAGGGGCTCAGACCCGAGGCGAGCGACTGTGAAGGGGTGATGCCGAAGTAGGCTTGGTTGTAGTCGGCATCCGACCAGCGCACGGCGGCATTCAGCCCGATGGCGCTGGGTCCTGCGCGCCACAGGTCCCAGGCGCCGCCCAGGTGCATGGCCATGCCGCCGCTGCCGGCCATGCCGGTGCGCAGGGCTGCGCGCAGTTCCCAACGTTCGGCTACGCGCCAGTTGGCAAAGACGCCGGGGTTCAGCCGTGCATCGATCCGGCCCAGCCCCGGCACCAGGTCGGCCGAGCGGCCGGTTTCCACCGTGGCACGCACGCCCCACTGCAGTAGGCGGCCGGCGCCCAGGTTGAAGCCGATGCCGTTGACGGGCTCGGCAAAAAAACCATTGGCCAGTTGCGCTGACAGCGCCGGTACGGCCAGCACGCGCTGCGTGTCCGCACCGTCGTAGCGCGGCACGCTGAGCACGGCAAAGCCTGCCGCATAGCGGTTGGCCTGAGGCCGGGTCCCGAGTTCGTAGAAGGTGCCCAGTTCATTGGCGCAGGCAGTGCCTGCCCCAACGAACGCAAGCAGGCAAAGGCTGTGTTTCAGCGGGGTATGTGATGCAGCGAACATTGGCCCATCATGCGGCATGCCTGGGACACATGCAACCGCGCAGGCGGATTTCCCCCGCCGTGGCCTCAGGTTGCGGGCAGGATGTGCAGGGGAATGGTCACCGGGCCGTCATTGATGAGCTGCACCTTCATGTCGGCCGCGAACCGACCTGAGGCGACGGGCGCATGCAGCCACTGCGCCTGGGCCAGCAGGTGTTCATAGAGCGCGCGGCCCGTGGCCGGGTCGGCCGCGCCGGTGAAGCTGGGCCGGTTGCCACCGGCCACATCGGCGGCCAGCGTGAACTGGCTGACGATCAGCAGACCGCCGGGGGTGCCCTGGCCGTCCAGGTCCTGCAGGCTGCGGTTCATCTTGCCCGCCTCGTCGGAGAAGATGCGCAGCTTGAGCACCTTGGCCAACAGGCGGTCGGCCTCGGCCGGGGTGTCGCCGCGTTCGGCGCACACCAGCATCAAGAGGCCTGCGCCGATCTCGCCCACGCTCTCGCCATCCACCCGGACCCGGGCCTCGCTCACCCGCTGCAGCAGCGCTTTCATCGAAGGTCTTCCTCGTCTTCAAAATGCGATTCCACGTCGCTGGGCAACAGCTCGATGGTGGCGCGCAGACCCGGGACGGCGCTCATGAGCGCCTGCTCCACGCTGGCGCGAAGCGCAGCCGCCCGCCCCAGCGACCACGAAGGCGGCATGTGCATGTGCAGGTGCACGAAGCGCCTCTGGCCGGAGCGGCGCGAGCTGATGTGGTCGAAGCGGATGGTCGGGTGCTCGAACCCGGCCAGCACGCTGCGCACCTGCGCCATCACCTCGGGCTCCAGCGCCTCGTCCATCAGCCCCTGGGAGGAGCGCCACAGCAGACGCCCACCCTCGCGAACGATGTTGAGGGCCACCAGCAGCGCCAGCACCGCATCCAACCACAGCCAGCCGGTGAGCCCGACGGCCACCAGGCCCAGCACCACGCCGGCCGAGGTCCAGACGTCGGTGAGCAGGTGCCGGCCGTCGGCCTCCAGCGCAATGGAGCGGTGCACACGCGCAGCGCGCAGCATCACCCCGGCCAGCAGGCCATTGAGCAACGAGCTGACCACCGACAGCCCCAGGCCCCAGTCCACGCGGGTCAGCGGCTGCGGTGCCCACAGCCGCGGCCAGGCGGTCCAGGCGATCACCGCGGCGGCAATGACGATGAGCATGCCCTCGAAGCCCGAGGCAAAGTATTCGGCCTTGTGGTGCCCGTAGGGGTGCGCGGCATCGGCAGGCCGCTCGGCGATGGCCACCATCCAGAGCGCGAAAAGGGCGCTGGTGAGGTTCACCACCGACTCCAGCGCATCGGCCAGCAGCCCGACCGAGCCGGTCAGCCACCAGGCCCCTGTTTTCAGGGCGATCGTGACCACCGCCACGGCCACCGACGCCGCCAGCAGGCGCCGGGGCGTGAGGGACGCAAGGGACAGGCGCATGCGCCGATTGTGGGGGCGGCCGGCCAGGCCGCGGGCACGGCTTTGGCGGGTCAGCCCAGCCTGACCCGCGCGAACTTGCGCTTGCCCACCTGCACCACGTAGCTGCCGGCGCCGAGCTTGAGGCCCTTGTCGCTGACCACGCTGGCATCCACGCGCACGCCGCCGCCATCGATCAGGCGGTTGGCTTCGCTGGTGGAAGGCGCCAGGCCCGCGCCCTTGAGCAGGGCGCCGATGCCCAGCGGCGCACCGCCCTCGGCCAGGGCCAGCGACACCTCGGCGATCTCGTCGGGAATGCCGCCGCGGCTGCGGTTGGCGAAGTCCTGCTCGGCAGCGTCTGCCGCCGCGGCGCTGTGAAAGCGCGCCGTGATTTCCTTGGCCAGCGCAACCTTGGCGTCCTTGGGGTTGCGGCCGCCGGCCACCTCCTGGCGCAGCGCCTCGATCTCGGCCAGGGACTTGAACGACAGCAGCGTGTACCAGCGCCACATCAGGTCGTCCGAGATCGACAGCACCTTGGCGAACATGGTGTTGGCGTCCTCGGAGATGCCAATGTAGTTGTTCTTGCTCTTGGACATCTTGTCCACGCCGTCCAGACCTTCGAGCAGCGGCATGGTCAGGATGCACTGCGGTTCCTGCCCGTATTCCTGCTGCAGGTGCCGGCCCATGAGCAGGTTGAACTTCTGGTCGGTGCCGCCCAGTTCCAGGTCGGCCTGGAGCGCCACGGAGTCGTAGCCCTGCATCAACGGGTAGAGGAACTCGTGCACCGAGATCGGCGTGCCGGCCTTGAAGCGGTCGTGGAAGTCGTTGCGCTCCATCATGCGCGCCACGGTGTACTTGGCCGCCAGTTGGATCATGCCCATGGAGCCCAGAGGCAGGCACCATTCGCTGTTGTAGCGGATCTCGGTGCGCTCGGGGTCCAGCACCAGGCTGGCCTGCCGGTAGTAGGTTTCGGCGTTGGACTTGATCTGCTCGGGCGTGAGCGGCGGGCGGGTGCTGTTGCGGCCGGAAGGGTCGCCGATCAGGCTGGTGAAGTCGCCGATCAGGAAGATCACCTGGTGGCCCAGGTCCTGCAGCTGGCGCAGCTTGTTCAGGACCACGGTGTGGCCCAGGTGAATGTCGGGCGCCGTGGGATCCAGGCCCAGCTTCACGCGCAGCGGCTGGCCGCTGGCCTCTGAGCGCTGCAACTTGCGCACCCAGTCGGCCTGGGGAAGGAGTTCCTCGCAGCCGCGCAGGGTCACGGCCAGGGCGGCCTGGACCTTGTCTGACAGGGGCGTGTCGGATGAAAGCGCTTGATTCATAAGGATTTTTGGCATGCCGGGGGCTTGTCGGGCCTGCATGGGCGCCCCCTATAATGCGGCTTTTGCCCAGCTGGCCAGCCGCTGAGCACATTGTAGGCGTCGCCTTGTGGCGGCACCTGGAGCCCCAACCCGGCGCCCGTCGCCCCGCACCCAAGGACGTTCGTTGAACCGCACCGCCCTGTCAGCGCTGATGACCACCTCGCTCGATGCACTGCGCCGGCACCCCCGTCGCGTGGCGGGCGCACTGGCCACGCTGCTGCTGGGCACCGGCGTCACGGCCTTCGGCGTGGCGCCCCTGGCACCCGACGCGGCCGACCTGCCGGTGTCGCAGGTCATCGAGAGCGTGCGGCCCCTGCCCGTGCAGACCCAGGCCGAGGCGCTGCTGGAGCACCGCTTCAACCTCTACCGCAGCGAAACCACCCGCAGCAGCGACACGGCCGAAAGCCTGCTTCGCCGCCTGAACATCGCCGATCCGGCCGCTGCCGCATTCCTGCGCCAGGACGGCCAGGCGCGCAGCCTGGTGCTGGGCCGCGGCGGCCGCACTGTCACCGCCGAGGTGAGCGACAGCCAGCAGTTGCTCAAGCTGTCCATGCGCTGGGCCACGGACGACGAAAAGTCATTCAAGCGCCTCGTCATCGAGCGCGGCGCATCGGGCTTCAGCTCGCGCATCGAGAGCGCGGCCTACACGCGCTCCACACGCCTTGCCACGGGCGTGATCCGGACATCGCTGTTCGCCGCCACCGACGACGCCGGTCTTCCGGATGCCATCGCAGTCCAGATCGCCGAGATCTTCTCCGGCGACATTGACTTCCACCGCAGCCTGCGCAAGGGCGACCGCTTCAGCGTGCTCTACGAAACCCTGGAAGCCGATGGCGAGCCGCTGCGCACCGGCCGGGTGGTCAGCGCCGAATTCGTCAACGGGGGCAAAGCGCTCCAGGCCATGTGGTTCCGCGATGAAAGCCAACCCCCCGGACCGAACGGCGAGATCAAGGGTGCCTACTACAGCCTGGACGGCAAGAGCCTGCGCCGCGCTTACCTCGCCTCGCCCATGGAATTTTCGCGGGTGACCAGCGGCTTCAAGATGCGCTTTCACCCCGTCCACCAGACTTGGCGTGCCCACCTGGGCGTGGATTACGGCGCGCCCACCGGCACGCCGGTGCGCGGCGTGGGTGACGGCGTGGTCGAATTCGCTGGCTGGCAGAACGGTTTTGGCAATGTGGTGTACATCAACCACGGGCGCGGCCACACCACGGTGTACGCGCACCTTTCGCGCATCGGCGTCAAGCGCGGCGAACGCGTGAGCCAGGGCCAGCACATCGGCGCCGTGGGCTCCACCGGCTGGGCCACTGGCCCGCACCTGCATTTCGAGTTCCGGATCAACGGCGTTCACCAGGACCCCATCCTGGTCGCCCGCCAGAGCGACAGCGTGCCGCTGTCGGCGACCGCCATGCCCGCCTTCCGCCAGATGGCCGGCCTGATGCGCCAGCAGCTCGAGGCTGCCGGCGTCATGCAGCAAACCCTGGCCGAGTGACCGGCCGGGCACCGGCTGCGCGGCCACCGTTTCCTTGCCCAGCGCGTCGACCGCACTTGCGGCATGCCTGTTTCCCCTCCTGAAAGCATGCTGTACATCGGCCTGATGTCGGGCACCTCGCTCGACGGCGTCGACGGCGTGCTGGTGGACTTCTCGTCAGCGCCCCGCGTCATCGCGCACGCCAGCCGCAGCCTGGCCCCCGACCTGCGCCGGGCACTGCTGGAGCTCAACACCTCCGGCCCTGACGAACTGCACCGCGCCGCCCTGGCGGCCCAGGGGCTGGTGGCTGTCTGCGCCGACGTGGTGAAGGAACTGCAAGCCCACGCGGGCCGTGCAGCCATCCCAATGCCGATCCGCGCGATCGGCGGCCACGGCCAGACCGTGCGCCACAGGCCCCAGGAATTCGGCGGCCCCGGCTACACCCTGCAGCTGAACAACCCGGCGCTGCTGGCCGAACTCACCGGTCTGGACGTGGTGGCCGATTTCCGCACCGCAGACCTCGCAGCCGGCGGCCAGGGCGCACCCCTCGTGCCCGCCTTCCACGCGGCGCTGTGGTCGCAGGCTGGCCGGTCCCTGGGCGTGCTCAACATCGGCGGCATCAGCAACCTCACCTTGCTGCCGGGCGACGGCCGCGTGCTCGGCTTCGACTGCGGACCGGGCAATGCCTTGCTGGACTTCTGGTGCCAGCGGCACACAGGGCAGGCCTTCGACGACGCCGGTCGCTGGGCCGCGTCCGGGCGTGTGAATGCAGCACTGCTGGCCGAACTGGAGGCGGAGCCGTTTTTTGCAAAGCCGCCGCCCAAGAGCACCGGTCGCGACCTGTTCAACCCCACTTGGCTTGAAGACAGGCTGTCGCGTTCAAACGCCGGCCTGCCGGCCGAAGACGTGCAAGCCACGCTGACTGCGCTCACGGCGCGTGCCTGCGCGCGTGAACTGGAGCGTGCAGCGGTGCAGGCTTCGGAGTTGGTGGTCTGCGGCGGCGGGGCACTCAATCGCACGCTCATGCAAAACCTTCAGCAAGCATTGCCAGGGGTGCGCGTGCGGCCGACGGACGAGTTGGGCCTGCCCGTCATGCAGGTGGAGGCCACGGCTTTTGCCTGGCTCGCCAAGGCATGGTTTGACCGCCAGCCTGCCAGCTTACCGGCCGTCACCGGTGCACGTGGCGCCCGGGTGCTGGGCGCGCTCTACCCGGCCACGCCTGCACTGCACGACGCAGGAGCCTGAGCAGGCGCGCTGCCCCGCAAGGCGGCGACGCAGCTGGCTCCTGTTTCAGACCGCCCTGGCCCGTGGTCAGGCACAGAGCGGGCCAGGCCCCAATAAACGCCTATGAAAATGCAAAAGGGCCCCGCGGGGCCCTTGCAATCCAGACCAGACCAGGTTCAGACCGAAAAGCTCGACCCGCAACCGCAGGTGCTGGTGGCGTTGGGGTTCTTGATGACGAACTGCGCGCCCTCAAGGTCGTCCTTGTAGTCGATCTCGGCACCGACCAGGTACTGGTAGCTCATCGCGTCGATGAGCAGGGAAACCCCCGCCTTGCTGAGCGTGGTGTCGTCTTCGTTGACGATTTCGTCGAAGGTGAATCCGTACTGGAAACCGGAGCAACCGCCGCCCTGCACGAACACACGCAGCTTGAGGTCGGGGTTGCCTTCTTCGGCAATCAGCTCAGCCACCTTGGCAGCCGCTGCGTCGGTGAAGACCAGGGGATCGGGCATCTGGGTGGGCATCTGTTCGGCCAGGGCGCTCATGGCGGGTTCCTCAAAAGGTGCGTGATCGCGGGAAAGGCGCAAATACTACAGTAATTTGATCAACCACAGGTCCCTCAGGGAGTGAGCGATGCCCCGGGCTGAGAGCTGCAGGCATGAAAAAAGCCGCCGGGCGGTGCCACGGCGGCTGGGCTGCAGCGCCCACAAGGGCGCGCAGGTTGCGCAAGGATCAGCGCTTGCTGAACTGCTTGCGGCGGCGTGCAGAACGCAGACCGACCTTCTTACGCTCGACCTCGCGGGCGTCGCGGGTCACGAAGCCAGCCTGGCTGAGCGCCGGCTTGAGGGCTGCGTCGTAGTCGATCAGCGCACGGGTGATGCCGTGACGCACGGCGCCGGCCTGGCCGGACTCGCCACCACCGTGCACGTTCACCTGGATGTCGAAAGCTTCGACGTTGCCGGTGAGCACCAGAGGCTGCTTGGCGATCATGATCGAGGTCTCGCGGCCGAAGTAGGCTGCGATGTCCTTGTCATTGATCGTGATCTTGCCGGTGCCTTTTTTCAGAAACACGCGGGCGACGCTGGATTTGCGACGGCCGGTGCCATTGTTCCATTCACCAATCATCTCGGCTCCTTAGATGTCCAACACTTTGGG
>CAYVGD010000018.1:0-5000 GCA_964450095.1 uncultured Polaromonas sp. | reverse complement strand
CTGGGATGCGTTGATGATGACGATGTAGTCGCCGGTGTCGACGTGAGGCGTGTAGATGGGCTTGTGCTTGCCGCGGAGTCGGAGAGCCACTTCGCTGGCGACTCGACCGAGAACCTTGTTGGCGGCGTCAATCACAAACCACTCATGCACGACCTCAGCGGGTTTTGCGCTGAAAGTTTTCATAACGGTGCTCTTGAGGGTTGTCGGCGGCCGAAAGGGCCGCCGGAATTCGGCATCTATTCCACGGTCGGTGTTCCTCTGCCGGGAACCTCTTAGGTGGCTTTCAACCGCCCGGGGGCGGCTGTCTTCCGGCGGATGCCAAACGCTGAAGAACCGAGGATTATACAAATTCCCGCGCCCCACCTGCCGGGCCCAGGCAGCGGGCGGCCCTCGAGCGGTTAGCATGACAGCCATGTTCAGTTACCGACACGCCTTCCACGCCGGCAACCATGCGGACGTGCTCAAGCACCTCACGCTGATGGCCGTCCTGAAATACCTCACGCAGAAGGACACGCAGCTGGCGATGATCGACACGCACGCCGGGGCCGGGCTGTACCGCCTGGACGGCGAGCACAGCCAGACCAGCGGCGAGGCCGCCGAAGGTGTGCTGCGCCTGGCCTCCACCCTGCAGGATGGTGCCGCCTTCGAGGCTGCAGCACCCCTGATCCGCGAATACCTTGCCTTGCTGGCCGAGCTGAACCCGGGTTTTGGAGAGGGCCGGGATCCCCGACGGCTGCAGGTCTACCCAGGCTCACCCTACATCGCCTCGCAGCACCTTGAAGGCCGTCACCGACTCAAGCTGTTCGAGCTGCACCCGACCGACTTTCGCAACCTCTCGGGCAACATGGCCCAGCTCGAGCTGGGCCGTGCGATCAGCTGCGCCCAGCAGGACGGCTTCGAGGCGCTCAGGCCCCTGCTGCCACCGCCCTCGCGCCGTGCCCTGGTGGTGTGCGATCCCAGCTACGAGATCAAGACCGACTACGCCCGCGTGGCCGGCATGATCGGCGAGGCGCTCAAACGCTTTCCCACAGGCACCTACGTGGTCTGGTACCCGGTGATCCCGCGCCCCGAGGCACACGACCTGCCCAAGCGGCTCAAGACCCTGGCCACGCGGGCGCAGCGCCCCTGGCTGGACGCCACGCTGACGGTCAAGTCGAGCAAACTGCTCAAGGCCGAGGATGGCCGCGACATCCGGCCGGGGCTGCCGGCCAGCGGCATGTTCATCATCAACCCGCCGTACACGCTGCACGGCGAACTCAAGCTGGCCCTGCCCCAGTTGGTGGAGGCACTGGGCCAGGACCGCAACGCGGCCTTCACCCTGGCCCACGGGGGCTGAGCCCGGTTCAGCGACCGTCCAGGCGGCGGACGATCTCGCCCACCGCCTGCGATTGGTTCATGGTGTAGAAGTGCAGCGCGGGAACGCCCGCCGTGCGAAGCTGGTCACACAGGTCGGTTACCACGTCCAGGCCGAACGCCTTGATGGAGGCGGTATCGTCACCGTAGGCCTGCAGGCGCAGCCGAATCCAGCGCGGGATCTCGGCGCCGCAGGCATCTGAAAAGCGCATCAGCTGCGTGGACCCCAGGATGGGCATGATGCCCGGCACCACCGGCACGTCCACACCCAGCGCAAAGGCGTCGTCCACGAAGCGGAAATAGGCATCGGTGTTGAAGAAGTACTGCGTGATGGCCGAATTCGCGCCGGCCTGGACCTTGGCGGCAAAGGCCTGCAGGTCGGCCTCGGGCGACCGGGCCTGCGGATGCACCTCGGGATAGGCCGCGACTTCGATGTGGAAGGCTTCGCCCGTCTCGGCGCGGATGAAGGCCACCAGGTCGCTGGCGTAATGGAACTCACCGCCTGCGCCGTAACCGCTGGGCAGGTCGCCGCGCAGGGCGACCAGGCGCTTGACGCCCAGGGCCTGCAACTGCGCCAGCTGCTCACGGACGCGTGCGCGGGTGGCGCCGATGCAGGAGAAATGCGAGGCCGCGTCCACGCCCTCGGCCAAGATCTCGCCGACGGTGGCAAAGGTGCCCTCCTGCGTGGAGCCGCCGGCGCCAAAGGTGACCGAGCAGAACTCGGGCCGGTGCGCGTACAGCTCGCGGCGCACGGTGCGCAGCTTCTCGGCACCCTCCGGCGTCTTGGGCGGGAAAAATTCAAAGCTCAGGGGCAGCGTGCTCATGGCCGTCCTCTTGTGGGTTCGGTTTTCAGGTCTTGCGCTTGCGTCGCGCCGGGCCGGGCTGGCCGTCGTGCGAGGCTTGGCGCAGGTCTTCGTCGGGCAGCGGGCCCTTGCGCTCGCTGCGGCTTTGGCGCTTGGCCGCCTGGCGTGCCGGTGCCTCGGCCAGGGGCGACTCGTCCCGCGCGTCGCTCAGCTTGCGGGCGTGGATGAAGAATTCGCGGTTGCCATCGCCGCCCTCGATGGACGATGCCAGCCAGGCCAGCACCTCCAGTCCCAGCTCGCGACAGCAGTCCCGCAGCCGCTGCTCGACCAGAGCGAACATCGCCTCGTCCTTCACGATGCCGCCCTTGCCCACCTGGCCCGGTTGCAATTCAAACTGGGGCTTGACCAGCATCAGCGCCTGGCCGCCCACCTTGAGCAGCCGCACCATGGCCGGCAGCACGAGGGTGAGCGAGATGAAGGAAAGGTCGCCTGTCAGCACATCGAATGCGGTGTGGTCGTCAGGCGGCAGGACCTCTGCGCCAGCGTCCGCCGGCTGTCGGTCCAGGGCCTCGTCGTGATGCGCCCAGAACGCCTCGCGGCTCAAGGACCGGGCGTTCACGCCCTCGATGCAGACCACGCGCGGGTCGTTGCGCAGGTTGGCATGCAGCTGGCCATGCCCCACGTCGATGCCCACCACCCGGGCCGCGCCCTGCTGCAGCAGGCAGTCGGTGAAACCACCGGTGGACTGTCCGAGGTCCAGGCAACGCAGCCCGGCGACCTTCATGCCCGTGGCGGCCAGAGCCCCCTCGAGCTTGAGGCCGCCGCGCGACAGGTACTTGGCCTCGGTGGTGTCGGCCAGTTGGAGCTCGGCACCCGCGGGCAATTCGTCGCCGTTCTTGGCGACCTTCTTCCAGGGGGCATCACCCTCGCGCCAGAGCACGCCCGAGGCGATCAGGCGCTGGGCTTGGGAGCGTGTGGCGGCGTGGCCGCGTTCAACAAGGAGCAGGTCAGCGCGCATGGGGGGACAGTGCCCTTCCCCGAGGGGAAGGGCCGGACAGCGGTGCCCTCCCCCAACAGGAAAGGGCCGGATGGGGGTGGGGCGCACTGGGCGCCCGCACCAGCCCTCTCCCTGGACAGGGAGAGGGGGCCTCGCATCAGTAGCGGTAGGTGTCGGCCTTGTACGGGCCTTCCTTCTTCACGCCGATGTAGGCTGCCTGCTCTTCGGACAGCTCGGTCAGCATGGCGCCGACCTTCTTGAGGTGCAGGCGCGCGACCTTCTCGTCCAGGTGCTTGGGCAGCACATAGACCTTGCCCACCTCGTAGTCGGCCTTCTTGGTGAACAGCTCGATCTGGGCGATGGTCTGGTTGGCGAAGGAGGAACTCATCACGAAGCTGGGGTGGCCGGTGCCGCAGCCCAGGTTCACCAGGCGACCCTTGGCCAGCATGATGATGCGCTTGCCGTCCGGGAAGATCACGTGGTCAACCTGGGGCTTGATCTCCTCCCACTGGCATTTCTCCAGCGAGGCCACGTCGATCTCGTTGTCGAAGTGACCGATGTTGCAGACGATGGCCTGGTCCTTCATGGCGGCCATGTGCGCGTACGTGATGACGTTCTTGTTGCCGGTGGCCGACACGAAGATGTCTGCCTTGTCGGCGGCGTACTCCATGGTCACGACCTTGTAGCCTTCCATGGCGGCCTGCAGGGCGTTGATGGGGTCGATCTCGGTGACCCACACCTGGGCGCTCAAAGCGCGCAGCGCCTGGGCCGAACCCTTGCCCACGTCGCCGTAGCCAGCCACCACGGCAACCTTGCCGGCGATCATCACGTCGGTGGCGCGTTTGACCGCGTCCACCAGCGACTCGCGGCAACCGTAGAGGTTGTCGAACTTGCTCTTGGTGACCGAGTCGTTGACGTTGATGGCGCGCAGGGCCAGCGTGCCCTTGACCGACATCTCATTGAGGCGCAGCACGCCCGTGGTGGTCTCTTCGGTCACACCGATGATGTTCTTCAGGCGGCGGCTGTACCAGGTGCCGTCCTGGGCCAGCTTGGCCTTGATGGAGTTGAACAGGCACACCTCTTCCTCGCTGCCGGGGTTGTTCAGCACGGAGGGGTCGGTTTCGGCCTTGGTGCCCAGGTGCATCAGCAGCGTGGCATCACCGCCGTCGTCCAGAATCATGTTCGGGCCTTCTTCAGGGGTGCCCTTGGCGCCCTTGAATTCGAAGATGCGGTGGGTGTAGTCCCAGTAGTCGTCCAGCGACTCGCCCTTGTAGGCGAACACGGGGGTGCCGCTGATCACCAGCGCGGCGGCGGCGTGGTCCTGCGTGGAAAAGATATTGCACGAGGCCCAGCGCACTTCGGCACCCAGGGCCTGCAGGGTCTCCACCAGCACGGCGGTCTGGATGGTCATGTGCAGCGAGCCGGTGATGCGCGCGCCCTTCAGGGGCTGCTGGGCCGCGTATTCCTCGCGGATGGCCATCAGGCCGGGCATCTCGGTTTCGGCGATCTTGATTTCCTTGCGGCCCCAGTCGGCGAGCGACAGGTCGGCAATGGCGTAATCCTGGGTGTGCAGGGGCTTGAGGACGGCGTTCATCTGACTTTTCTCCAATTGAAAAAGGCAAGGCAGGCCCAGACGGGCCACCGCGGGCGAGCCCACGCAGCAAAAGACCAATGACGGAAGGTGCGAACCCACCCGGCAGGCCCGGCACTGCGTCAGTGCCAGCGGGTGAGCGTCGTTGCGAATGAGTGCGTCCTGAGCCTAGACCACGCGAGAAGGTGGGTTGCAACGCTCCTCAGGAACGGGCGCATTGTAGCCAAAGCCCCGCTGGGCAGCAGGCGCTGGGGCC
>CAYVGD010000017.1:0-18680 GCA_964450095.1 uncultured Polaromonas sp. | reverse complement strand
CCGGTGACCCCGGTCCCCAGAGCGCTCATGCTCTCCGCCACTTCGATGGCCTCGGTTTCCAGATTCAGGATGTTGCTGCTCGAGATGCTGCTGAGCTGGTTGGCGCTGAGCATCCGCACTTGCGCAGTGGAGAGCGCGCGCAGCTGATCCGAACCCAGGCTGCTGACGAAGCCGGTGCTCAAGCCACGCATCTGCACCCCATTGAGCGCACCGATCTGGTCGGTCGTGAGATTGGCCACCACGTCGGTGTTGAATGCATTGAGTTGCACCGCCGACATGTTGCTGATGTCCTGCGTATCGAAGGACGCGATATGGTTGGTGGTGAAGGCTGCGATCTGCGTCGTGGTCAGCGACTTGATCTGGCTGCCCTGTAAGACCCCTACGCGGGTGTAGAGGTCGCTGTCGGCGCCCGCCAGCGCATTGGCGTCCAAGGCGGCCACCTGTCGCCCGCTGAGCGTGAGGATGTCCTGGGTGTCCAGGGCCACCAACTGCCCGCTGGTCAACGCATTGACCTGCGCCGTGCTCATGCGCCGGACATCTGCCGTGGTCAAGGCAGCCACTTGAGCTGTGGACATGCTGGAAATCGCAGAAGGCGTGAACGACGAAATAACCGACATAGATGCTCCTGGAAGAAATGAGCGCTGGCTCTTTCTAAAAGCCTCGCGCCATGGGCCCGGGCCGTGAAACTGGTTGCTCGGGTTTCGAATCGGCAGTTGCCGGAAGATCTTGAGCGGCAGACTGCAAATTTCTTGGCCCGCTGCCCGGCATTGCGGCAAATCCTTGCCGGTGCTGGCAGCGCCCGGGCCAGCTGCACTGGCCAAAAAAGAATACCTAAGTGCTCATTCGCTCGAGGTGCCGGGCATTCGCAGCAGGCGCGCTTTTTGCTGAACTGTGGGCAAACCCCAGTCCCTACTCGACAGCGACACCCATGAACGCCCGCCTGAAGATCATCGACACCGCAGGCCCCCCGGCCTCATCCCCTGAACCCGAAGCGCGGGCCATCGCTGCCGGCTGGACGCTGGCCCAGCTCATGGAGCAGACGCATCAGTTGCAGGCCCGCGGCCAGTTCGACCAGGCCGACCAGGCTTATCGCGCCTGGCTGGGCGCACACCCCGGTGACAGGGTGCGGCATGCCGCACTGTTCAACCATGCGTCGGTGCTCCAGGCGTTGCAACAGCCTGAGGCGGCGATGGCGGCGTACCGCGAGTGCATGGAAATCGCCCCGTCTTTCGGGGAGGCTTATGTGAACCTGGGGCTGCTTCTCGAGCGCCTGGGCCAGATCGATCCGGCCCTCCAGGTCTGGAGCCAGTACCTCGGCCAGCGGATGCTCAAAGGCCATGTGGACGTGGAGATGCAGTGCACCACGCTCAACCACATCGGCCGGGTGCAGGAAAGCCAAAAGCGGTACGACCTGGCCGAACGGGCACTGCGGGAGAGCCTGGCCCTTCGGCCCAAGCAGCCCGGCGTCATCCAGCACTGGGTGCACGTGCGGCAGAAAGCCTGCCAGTGGCCCGTCTATGAACCCCTGCCCGGCCTGACCGTGGGCGAGCTGCAACGCGCCACCTCGCCGCTGGCCATGCTCGCGCTCACCGACGACCCACAACTGCAACTCATGACCGCCCAGCGCTTCGTGAGCCGCACCTACCCGTTCACCGAAGACGTCCTGCACGACCGCAAGCGGCGGCCCGGTGCCCGCTGGCGGGTGGGCCTGGTGTCGGCGGACCTGCGCGAACACGCCGTGGGCTTTTTGCTGCCCGCCTTCATTCAGGGGGTGGATTCGAAGTGCTACGAACTCTTCGCCTACGACTACACGCCCGCCGAGCGGACGCCGCTGCGTCGCCGTCTGGAGGGCCTGTTCCACCACGTCCGCAACATCTCTGCGCTGAGCGACCGGCAGGCGGCCGAGCTGATCGCGCGGGACCAGATCGACATCCTGATCGACCTGCACGGCCTGAGCTCAGGCGCGCGGCCGGGCATTTTTGCCCTGCACCCCGCACCCCACCAGGCCACTTATCTGGGCTACATCGGCTCCACAGGCATGCCTTGGTTCGACCATGTCATCGTCGATCCGCAGGTCATGCCGGCTGAGCTGGCCGAGCACTTCACGGAGCAACCGCTTCACCTGAGCAGCAGCTTCATCCCGCTCACGCACGAAGCGCCCTCCGACCTCCCGGTCAGCCGCGAACAGGCCGGCCTTCCCGCTCAGGGCTTTGTGATGGCTGCCTTCGGGAACGTCTACAAAATCACGCCCGAGATGTTTGCCTGCTGGATGCGCTGCCTCCAGCGCATCGAGGGCTCGGTGCTCTGGCTGATCGATGACAACCCCCTGACCACGCGCAACCTGAAGATGGCGGCGCTGGCACAAGGCGTGGATCCCGCCCGCCTGGTGTTCGCGCCGCGCTGCGCGCCCGCCCTCTTCCGCGCCCAGCTTCGTCTGGCAGACGTTTACCTGGACAGCTACCCCTACAACTGTGGCTCCACCTCGAACGACGTGGTCAACGCCGAAGTGCCGCTGGTGAGCCTGTACGGACGCACCTTGGTCTCACGCATGGGCCTGAGCATCCTCACCGAACTGGGCCAGCCAGACCTGGCGGTGTCCAGCCACGCCGCCTACGAAGACAAGGTGCTGGAAGTGGCGCTGCGCACCCGGGCTGGGCACCGATACGCCTACCGCCGCCGCATCGCAACCGCGCCGCTCATGGAGGCACTCGATCAGATCCGCCAGGGCCGCTTGCAGTGCGCCCGGGCTTCAGCCATGTCCACAACCGCCCCAGGTACCCCGGTGCAGTGCCTGCCGTGGCCCCTCGCGCCCGAACAGGCGGCCGGCCTCGACGCCGCGCCGGCCTGGCTGCAGGAATGGCACGCCTTTGAATCGGTGGAGCGGCAACTGCTGCTCCAGCCCTTGAACGACCAGGTGTTGTATGTCCTGGACAGCCCCGCGTGGCAAGCTGCCACCGGCATGTCCGCTGCCAGGTGGCTCGAGCCCATCGGGGCCGCTGCGGAAGGTTGTGACGCCGTGGTGCTTGCGTCGGAGTGGGAAGCCCACAGCCTCAGCCGCAACCCATGGACGGCCCTGGCCGACCTCCATCCCGAGTGGCTGGGAACCGCGCAGCAGGTGCTGGACCGGTCAGGCATGAACATGGAGATCACCCAAGCCCTGTGGCCGGCACAAAAGAGCCTGCGCGGCCTGACGTTGGCCGCACGCAAGCCTGTGTGGTTGGCCTGGCTGGCTCTGGCGCAGCGGCTCAGGCACTGGAGCCTGGCGTGCGAGACAGCGCTCGGCCAGGCCCTGGCGCAAAAGTATGCGCTGGGCACGCTGGAGGTGTCCGCGGCACAGCTGATGCACAGCCTCCTCATGAACCTGGTGCTGGCCGATGAACGCTGGAAGACACAGGCGCTGGAGACCCACACCCTGCCGGGGCGCCATGCGCCGAGCGACAGGGCGCTTCAGGGCAATGCACTCAAGCTCGCGGCCATGCACACCAGCTCCCATGCATATGTGCAGGCGTTCGAGCGCCTGCGACAGCCCGAGGCAATCAGAACAGGCAACCACACCGAGGCTGATGCCGAACCCACGCCAAAGAACCCGAACGGCGCCTGAAGCGCCCCATCGTCCGTCGCTGCAGCGACCCACCCCTCAAAGGCGACACACATGCCCCACCCCACCCATGAAACCTGGCTGCGCCGCATCCGCGAAGACCTGCGCCTTGGCCACATGCCCCGCCTGGAAGCCTCGATCAACGAGATCGGGCTGGAATTCCTTTTGGCTCCTGAATTTTTAGCGCATGCAAGGCATGCAGGGGCACCGGAGGTGCTGGTGCTCATCGCCACCCTGGGCGCAGCCAATCGGCCCGAGGCCGCAAACCACGAACGCCTGCTAGCCGCCTATCAATGCATGCTGGGGCAGGTGACTAGTGATGTAGCCGCAGAGCGCTGCGCACAGGCCGTGAGTGGGTCCGAGGCTTCTTATAAAGTACTCCTGCAATGCCTTGACCTCCGCTCTCCAAGCCCTGACCTGTCAGGCCTCAAGCCACGCTCGACCGACTTGCGATTCGGCATCGAACTGCTGGTCGATGCCAAGCGGGCAGATTGCATCACTCCACTGTTACAGGCTTGGCAGAAGATCGACCGGTCCGACCTGCCCTGGCTGCGCACCTGCCACGCTCTGGTAGCGCGTACCGAACACGTTTACACGTCTGCTGAGGCAGGCTTGATAGCTCAGAGCATCGAACAGCTGCTGAAGTACGCCCCTCGCCGCCAGGAAGCAGTCAAGCAGGAGATGCGGATCCAACTGATGAAAATGTGGCTGAAATGCCGCAACGGCGAACGGGCTTTCGCAGCGGCTAAGCGGGCCTACGAAAAGGAACGCTCAGCTGAAGTTCGCTTCAGCATGGCCCGGGCGCTAATGATGAAGGGGCAGTTACAAGAGGCCTTGATTCATGTTGATGCCGTGCTGGTCGAACTCGCCCAGGCCCCTGAAGCTCGCATGGTTTTGGAGCAGCCAGTCCAACACAGTTTTGATGTGGCGGCTGCCGAAGACAGCCTGCGGTCTGCCAACCGCTTGCTGCGTGCGGAAGGCCTGCGACCGTTTCTGATGTCAGGCACCCTACTTGGCTATGAGCGTGAAGGAGCGCTGCTGGCACACGACAAGGACGTGGACCTTGGCCTGCTTGGCTGGGAACATCAGTTCAGCGTAGCCAACGCACTGCTCAAATCGGGCTACTTCTACCTGGACCTGAGCCACCTGACCGGCAGCAAGCGCTTCTTAATCACAGCGCACGATATGCGCAATGGCATGGCCGTTGATTTCTTTTTCTTCCACGACCGGGGGGATCACTACCTCCATGGAATTGACTCAGCTGTAGGCTTCACGCAGAACTTCAAGTTTTCAAAATTTGGGCTGCGAGACGTACCCTTCCTGGGCGATACCTTCAGCGTGCCCGATGACATCGATCGCAATCTCTCGGAAAACTACGGTAATTGGCGCTCACCCGCGACCAGCTACGTGGTGACGGTGGAATCACCCGCCCTTTCCACTGAGAACCCTTTCAGCAGGCAGCTTTGGGTTAACCTCGAATTGCTGCGAACCATTACCAAGGGTTTCAAGCCCGTGCGCGCCCAACGCATCCTGGACCACGTAGACGCACACAACCTGCCCTTCATTTCACCCGCAGCAAGGGTGGCAGTGGAAGCTTGGATACGTCATGGCAACGCCGTTGCTATGGCTAAGGCAGCCTGACCAACTCAACAAGATCAGAAATCTTGGAATAGGACAAAAGCACACCCATTCACTCTTTGCCGTTCTTGACATAAGGTGATGTCGTTTCAATACGGCGTGCAACTCTGCTGGCCGCTTAAAACTGACCCCGCCATACCAGGCTCAGAATTAGGGTGTAGAAACATGTCTTGCCCGATGCCACATGTCCAGGCTCGGTTGAAGGCGCAGAAAATATCTGGCAAGACCTCGCGTCACAATTGCCGCGGAGCATGGAACATTGCGCCTTCATGGCATACCGCCTTGGTGACGAAGCAAAACGTTGTGCTGCCTCACCTGTTAGCAGAATGACACTGCTTGACGTCTTGATCTAGCAGTGAATGCATTGATCCGACAAGTGAATTTGCCGATCTAGAGATCACTTACAGGGCCTTCACCCACCCTTTAAGGCGGCGTCCAACCACCTACTCAGGCCCCCACGGAGGCGCCCCGCATTACGGCAACATGCTGCTTGATTTGCGTTGTCGAAACGTCTGGCGTGCGGGCAAGATAGACCACCCGGCAGACCTCATTCATGAAATCAAACTTCCCAGCCCAGTCATCGCCCATGACAAATACATCAGCGCCAATGCGGCGCGCGTCGATGACCTTTTGGCCCCAGTGCTCCTCTGGGATGACCTCGTCCACGTAGCGACAGGATTCGAGTACCAGCTTGCGGTCCTCGTATTTCATGGCGGAGGTTTTGCCTTTTTGCGCATTGAACGCATCGGTGGACAGGCCCACCACCAGCCGGGTGCCCAGTTCCCGCGCACGCCGCAGCAGTTGGACATGGCCCGGATGGAACAGGTCGAAGGTGCCGTAGGTGAGAACGATGCGCTGGGCTTGGCCGGTCATGGTGAATCTCCAACAACAAGGGCCAGTGGCTCACGCCACCGGCCGTTCTCAGAATCAACGCAGGAGGGACAGCACCGACTGCGGCTGCTGGTTGGCCTGCGCAAGCATGGCGGTCGCGGCCTGCTGGATGATCTGCGACCTCGCCAGCTCCGTGGTTGCCTGGGCATAGTCCGCGTCCATGATGCGGCTTCGAGATGCCGCCGTGTTGGTGGCCACGTTGGTCAAGTTGTCGGCCGCGTAGGTCAACCGATTGACCTTGGCGCCGAGGTCGGCACGGAAGGTATCAACCGTCGAGATGGCGGTATTGATAGTTCCCAGCGCGCTGTTGGCACGCAACTGCGAGGAGATGTTGAAGCCACCGCTACCGGTTACCCATGCCACGGTGCTCAGGCCACCTGCAGAACCGGTGGTCAGATCTTTGAACGTCACGGAGATCGCCTGGCCAGAGTTGGCGCCGATCTGGAATTTCATGGTGAGGGCGGCGGAGCTGCCCGACATCACACCCTTGGTGTTGAACTGCGTGTTGGCGGCGATGCGGTTGATCTCCTCCGACAGTTCCTTGAACTCCGAATCCAGCGAAGTGCGGTCGGTGTCGGTGTTCGTGTCGTTGGCCGATTGCAGGGCCAACTCACGCATGCGCTGAAGCATGTTGGTGATCTCCTGCGTGGCACCCTCGGCCGTCTGGATCATGGAAATCGCATCGTTCGCGTTGCGCACAGCCTGGTTCAGCCCACGGATCTGGGCGGTCATCTTGTTGGCGATGGCAAGACCCGCTGCGTCATCGGCGGCGCTGTTGATCCGCTTTCCCGTGGAAAGCTGCTCCATTGCCTTGCTCAGCGAACGGTTGTTCACAACCAGGGCCTGCTGTGCGACCAGAGATTTGGTGTTGGTGTTGATGACAGTCATTTCTTACTCCTGGAACTAACTGAGTGATGCGCTGGGGCCCAAGCCCTGGGGCGCGAAGAGTTTCTTAGAACTTCACCGGACCTCGGTCTTGAGTTCCTGGTACCTAGTGAATCGGCCGCACTTGGAAAAACTCAAGGGCGATTCACAAAAACGCTTCATGTTTTTTCATTGAGCAAAAGACCTTTGAGGTCCTCAATGGAACGGGCACTGCGCACGGCCGCTTCATTCGGGATTTGGCGCACGACCTCTCCTGTGTTGGCGTCCTTGACCTGGATGATCGTGGTGTTGATCTGCTCGTCCATGCTGAACGCAAGGCTTCGACCTTGCTTGCGCATTTGCTCATTGAGCCGCTCCACCGCCTCGCGCAGCTCCGCTCGCATCTGGATCGGGTCGGGTGCCTGCACGGCCGGGGACGCCGGCTCCTTGGCGACTTGCGGATCAGGCATGGCTGGAGCGGCGCGGCTTGCCTGGACCGTTTCGGCTGCGTTGGCCGCGGCCACGCGGCCAGGAGACTGGATGGAAATACTCATGATCGGCCTTCCGAAAGGGACCCTGTTCCGCTCCTTCTAGGGACCTAGCCGACGCTCCTGGCCGGCTGCGGAAACTCTGGGATATCCCAGGATTCGGCGCGACAGCGGCAAACTTTAGCCGCCTGCCTTTTGAGCGGTGACCGGTACGGTTCACCTGGGCCTCAACAAATCAGTTTTTATAAGCTTCAGCCATGCCCGCGAAAGAGCTGGTCAGGCCAGATCTGAGTTCTTTTGAGCTACCCACGACCGATTCCATGATGCTGAACTGCTGAATGTAGCGGTCCATCAGCTTGGACATGCGCGACTCCAGATTGCGCAACTGATCTTTGTAGCGGGCCACATCACGCGTGGCCGATTCGGACTGTCGGGCGATCTGCCCGGTGCTGCGGGTCAACCGGTCGAGCGACACCACCAGATCACCAGCCAAGCCCGCCGGGGCCGTGGAAAACAGGCTCTTGTTGCTGCTGTCGGCCGACATCATGCGCACGACCTGCTCGTAGTTCTTGTCCAGAGCGCGGTCCAAGCGGACCTCGTCCAGGGTGAGCTTGCCATTGCGGTCGAAAGACAGGCCGATGTCACGCGCGGCCTTGATGTCGCCGCCTGGCGTGCTGGAGTTCGCCATGATCATGCCGCGCACCTGGCTGCGGATGCTGCGGACCAGGGAGTCGCCGGCGAGCGATCCCCCCAGATCCTCGACCTCGCTCTTGGGATCGGTGAGGATCTGCAGCGAAAGGTCAAAGTCGTTGTAAGCCTTGACCAGAGCCTGCATGCTTTGTTTGACGGCGGCCTTGTCCTGGCTCAGGTCCACCCGCGCCTCCCCCTGGGTCGTGGCCAGCAGATTGACCGTGGCATCGGGGATGAGGTCGGTCACCGTGTTGCCGGGCCGGGTGACGGCCAGGCCATTGATCTTCAGCCGGGCATCGGCTGCGTCCACCAAGGCGCCACGAAATGACAGGCCCGCGACCGCTGAATCCACGCTGAAGCTGCGAACCAAGGGATCGTTGCTGCGGATTGCAATCGCCTTGGGCTGCGATGGGCTGCCGGTGTCCACCAGTTCGGCCACAAGGCCCAGGTTGGCCGCGTTGATGGCATTGGCCACGCCCTGCGGAGTGTCTTCGCCCGCGGGCACCTGTACGGCTGTCGGCGCGCCTCCGTTGACCGAGAGGTTCAGGGAAAAAGCGTTACCGCCGTTGAGCACTGCCGCGTCCGAAGCCAGGCGCCCGCTGATGCTGGTCGTCGGACTGCCAAAGCGCAGCCCACCCACGCTGCTGGTGAGCGAGAAGTTCTTCCCCTGGCCTTCCGACCCGGTGACCACGATGGAAAAAGGCAGCGTGGCATCACCGGTGCGAACCAGTTGGGCGTTGAGACCGAGACCCGCGGCATTGATGGCATTGACCACGCCCTGGGGCGTGTCCCGGCCAGCGGCCACTGCGATGGGCCTTGCAGTGCCGCCATCGATGGACAGGCTCAGCGAAAAGGCACTGCCGCCGTTCAGCGTGGCGCCCCCTCCCCCGCCAGCATCGGCAGGCAGGCCCATGCTGACGCTGCGCTGGGCGCGCGCCAGCTGCAGGACCTCAAGGTTGTAGGCGCCCGCCTGGGCGCCTCCCGAGGCCACCACGCCCAGCGCCGAGGGCTGGGAGTTGACCACCTTGGGGGCGCCGAAGTCGCTGGCATCGTTGAGTTTTTCGACGGCGCTGCGAAATTCCGACAGGGCGAACTTCAAGGCGCTGTAGCCGGAGATGCGGGCCTCCGACTGGGCGATCTTGGTGTCGATGCGTTCCTTCTGCGGCTGCTTCTCTGCATCCACCAACCCCTGCGCAAGCGACTTGATGTCAATGCCCGATCCCGCGCCCAGGGCGCTGATCATGTTGCTGGAGGTGGCCATGGCGTGGGGCTTTCAGGGTCGGGGCGTCAGGCGGATGAATCGGCGAAAGCGACAAACACTTGAGCGGTGGCGCGGTCAGCGCATCAACGGATGTAGTCGAACAGCGTGAGCTGCGAGATCTTGGCAAAGCTGCTTTGCGCCGCCTCCAGCGAAAGCAATTGCTTGTTCATCAGCGTGATCGCCTTGGCGTAGTCCAGGTCCTCGGTGGCCGACAGCGCTGCGCGCACCGCGGTCATGGTGTCTTCCAGGGTGACCGTCTGCTGCTCAAGAATGCTCATGTCCGTGCCCACCAGGGCCTGGGCCTGCAACACGCCGTCCAGCAGCCCGTCGAGCTCGCCGTTGCCACGCTGGATGGCCGGCTGGGAGCCGAACTCGACCCCCGAGATCAGGTCGTCAAGCGACTCGAAAAAACCGATGCCCACCGTGTTGCCCTGGCCGTCGTCGCGCACCGCGCGGATGAACACATCAGAGCCGGCGCGGTTGACGGGCAGCGCACGCTGGTCGCCGATCATCACTTCCATGCGCGTGCGGTCGCCCTGGTACACGGGTGATGCGCTGGGGTCACCGCCGGGCGGCGCAAAAGCGGGCTCGGCCACGCGGCTTCCGGCGAACAGGTAATTGCCATTGATGTCCTGCCCGTTGGCCAGGCTCAGGATCTGGTCGCGCAGGCCCTGCATCTCGGTGGCGACCGAGCGGCGGTCTGCCAAGGACAGGCTGTCGTTGGCGGCCTGCACCGTCAGCTCCTTGAAGCGGTACATCAGGTTGACCACGCTTTCCAGGGCCGAGGCTTCGTTGTCCAGCCGGGCGCGCACCAGACCGATGTTGCTCACGTAGTTTTCCTGGCGCTCCAGCAGCGATTTATAGCGCTGCACCATCGCCGCCTGCTCAGGCTCGTCGCTCGGGCGCATGACCTGCTTGCCGCTGGCCACCTGGGCCTGGCTCTTGACGACCTTGGACTGCACCTGACTCATCTGCTGCGCGGCGCGGTCAAAGAGAAGCTGTGTGGAAATTTTCATGTGATCGTCCCGGCTTCAGGTCTGTCTGTTCGGCAGTTCATCAGCGCACGCGCACCATCACATCGAACAGCTGGTTGGCCAGTTGCATCACCCGTGCCGAGGCCTGGTAGGCCTGCTGAAATCGGATCAGGTTGGCCGCCTCGTCGTCCAGGTTCACGCCGGCCACCTGGTCGCGCTTTTCCACGGCCTGGTCGCGCACCACCTGCAGCGCGTCCTGGGCGATGGCGGCCTGCCGGGCGGTGTTGCCGATCTGGTTGACCTGGTCGATGTAGGCGGCGGCCATGGTCTTGCCGCCGGTCATGAGGCGACCGGACTGGAGCGCCGCCAGGGCGCGGATGTTGTCGTTGTTGCCGCTGCCGTCGGCATTGCCGTCCAGAAGGAACCGGTCGCCCAGGCGCGGCATGCTGGAAAAGCTGACCTGCAGACCCCGGTAACTGAAGCCCTGCTCCAGTTGGGCTGGGTCCAGGTCGCGCTCGGCCAGCACGGTCTGGGTGGTGAGGTCGGTGATGCGAAAGCGCAAGGGGCTGCCACCCGCTGCGGCCTCCACGAAGCGGATCTCCATGGGGTGGGCGCGCAGGTCGGCGGCCGCATCCAGGGGCTGGCCCTGGTAAGTGGCCGACACCCGCGCCGCGCCCGGCTGGCCGTCGCTGACCAGCACGAGCACGTCGTCGGGAACGTTCCCCCGCAGGTAGGCGCCGGTGCGAAGGCCCAGGGCGGCGAGGTCGCTGGGACGCCCGCCGACACCAAAACCCATCTCGATCGGCGTGTCCTGCCCAGTGCTGGAAAGCCGCCGCTCGATCTCGATGCGGCCGGTGTAGCTGCCTGCGGCAATGTTCAGTGCATTGCCGCCGCTGGCCACCACGGGCTCGATGTGAATATCCCGCCCGGTGATGTGCGAGAGGTCGGCGTTGGGGTCAGCAGGCAGCGGCAGGTCCGAGCTCTTGGCCACGTTGCCCAGCACCAAGTCGCCCGATCCGGTGAGGCTGGCCTGAACGCCGGTGTCCAGGCGCTTGGCGTTGATCGCATCCACCAGGGCCTGCGGCGAGGCGAAGAAGGTGCCGGTGCGCGGAATCTCGGTGCCGTTGATCAGCAGCGGGCGGTCCAGTTGGAGGCGGTCGGCCGGCACGCGCACTTCGTTGACCGCGCGGGCCTTCACATCGGCCGGCAGGCCAGGGGCGGTGTTGATCCATGCGGCCACGTCCACAGCGGTGAGCGTGCGGCCCGCAGGCGGCTGGAGGGTGGGCAAGGCCACCCCGTTGAGCGTGAGCGCTCCCGCGGCAATGCCCGTGAAACCTGCAGGGATGCGCTCGCCCTGCAGCAATGCGGGCTGCCTCGGGCCAGCGGTGGGCTGCGACGCACTGTCGAAAGCCTGCTGAGGGCGGGCATCGGCCCGTGCGCCGTAGAACACCTGGATGTCGCGGTAGCCGCTGGCACCGGACTGACCCAGGTAGCTGGCCGAATAGCTGGCGCCGGGCACCATGCCCGGCCCACCCAGGAGCGCTTGCTGACCCGCCGGGTCCTGCGGGGTGCCCAGCAGGTGCCGCCCGTCGCGGGTGATCAGCTGCAGCTGCTGGTTGCCGCGCGGCTCATTGAGGTAGACCACCACGTCCTTGAGTCCGGCGGGAATGCTGCCCACGCTGGCCAGCGGGGGCAAGCCCGCCAATTGCACGCTGCGGCCGGCCGATGGGTTCGGGTTGTTCGGGAGCACCGCATCCAGCCGGGGCGGGGCGGCGTACCCTGGCGCAGAAAAGCGCACCACGGCATCGGCCCGCCCGGTGTTGTTGGCGTCCTCGATCACGCGGAACTGCGCGGCTGCCGCCACGCGCAGCGGGTCATCGATGGCGAGTTCCAGGGCGCCTGCCACCCTGCGGGCTCCGGCCTGCACGCGCAACAGGTCGCCGCCGATCTGGCCGTAGCCGTCAACGCCTGCACGGTGCAACGCATTGACCTCGTTCATCAGCGTGCGGGCAATGTCGTCCAGGGCGTTGCGGCTGCTCTCAAGCACCTGCTCGCGAAAGCTCAGCAGGCCCGCGAGCTTGCCGCTGGAGAGGCTGGTGAGCGCCCGCGGCTCCTGGCCGTAGGAGCCCAGCACCAGGCCGATGCGGTCGGGGTTCTGCGGGTCGGTCACGGTGTCCACGCGGGTGGCGCCGCGCGGATCGACGATCACGTCGCGGTCCGAAGCACCCAGGCTCACCGTCACCGAGCCATTGACGCTGAAACCCACCCGCACGCGGGCAAGCTCCGACAGCTCGCGCAGCAGGCGATCACGCTGGTCCATCAGCTCGGCGGGCTGCCGGTCTGCGCTTCCCTGTTTGGACAGCTGGGCGTTCACTTCCGACAGCTGCTGCCCCAGCGTGTTGACCGAGGCCACGTTGGCCTCGATGGCCTCGCGGGTTTCGGTGTCCACCAAGTCAAGCTGGCTGGAAATCAGGCCGAAGCGGGAGGCCAGGCCCTGCGCATCGCGCAGGAACTCGCCGCGCAGCACGCTGGAGGCCGGGTCGGTCGACAGCGACCGGGCTGAGGAGAAAAAGCTGTCCATGGCGCTGACCAGGCCCGCGTCTTCGCTGCCCATGAGGTCCACCACGCGGTTGGCGTAGTCCACCATGGGCGACTGGCTGGCCAGTTCGCTGGTGCTGTTGCGCAGGTTCAGCTCGGCAAAGGCGTCGTACTGGCGCTTGACGCGGTCGTACACCACGCCGGTGCCGATGTAGGCGCCGCCCAGCTGGCGCGGCGTGGCCTCGCGCAGGTCCACGGCCTGGCGCGAATAGCCGTCGGTGGCCACGTTGGCGATGTTGTTGCTGACCGTGGCCAACGCCAGCTGATAGGCGTTGACCGCGTTGCCCGCAATGCCCAGCAAGTCGCTCACGGCGTGCTCCTGTCATGGGCCTGGGCTGGCAGGCCCAGGGGGCTGCGCTCCAGCGGCAGCGGCGCGCCAGGGCGCGCCAGCGGGTTCAACACGGGGGCAGGCCCCTGCAGGGCCAGGCCCGGCTGCGGCTTGTTCAGCGGCAGCGGCTTGGGCGCCGAGGCCTGGCGCGAGGCCAGCGCATCGGCAGCGGGCACCACCGAATCCATCAGCCGGGTCTGCGCCTGCACGAGCATGTCGGCCAGGCCCACGGCATTGCGCTTGGACAAGGCCACGGACACCTCGCGGTCGAACATGGCCTCGAAGGTGTCGGCATGACCGGACGCGGTGAGCTCGCTTTTCTCGATCGACTCCCGCATGGACTTCATCATCATCTGCAGGAACATGGCCTCGAACTGCTGTGCGGTCTCGCGCAGCGCGGCCTTGCCGTCGCGGGCGGCCTGCCCGCGCAGCTCGCCCAGGCCCTGGAAGTCCAGGTAGCTGCGGGCGGTGGCGTTGTTGATCGGGTCCATGGTCATGCTGGGGCTTGAAGAGGCGTCAGATCACCACGAGTTCGGCGCGCAGGCTGCCCGAGCTTTTGAGCGCCTCGAGGATGGCAATCAGCGCAGAAGGCGATGCGCCCACCTGGTTGACCGCGTCCACGATCTGGCGCAGGTCCACGCCCGGCTGGAAGAGGAACATCGGGTTCTTGGGTTCGTTCACCGCCACCTCGGCGTTCTGCACGCCCACGGTCTGGCCCTGCGACAAGGCGTTGGGCTGGGACACCTCGTTGGTGGCCGAGATCGCCACCGAAATCGTGCCGTGCGAGACGGCGGCAGCGCTCACCCGCACATTGCGGCTGATCACCACGGTGCCCGTGCGTGAATTGACCACCACGCGCGCCGGCGGCTCGCCCGGCTGCACGTCGATGTTCTCGACCATGCTCATGAAGGCCACGCGCTGGCTCAGGTCCTGCGGGGCACGCACCGCCACCGATACGCTGTCCAGCGCCTGTGCCACGCCGTCACCGAAGCGGCTGTTGATGGCATTGACGATGGCCGTGGTGGTAGTGAAGTCGCCCTGGCGCACATTGAGCATGAGCTGCTCGGCGTTGGTGAACGGGTTCTCCACCGCGCGCTCGACCGTGGCGCCATCGGGCACGCGGGCCGAGGTCGGCACGCCAATGGCGACTTTGGTGCCGGCGGCCGCGGCATCGATGCCGGTGGCCGTGAGCGCGCCCTGGGCCAAGGCGTACACCTCGCCATCCACGCCGCGCAGGCTGGTGAGCAGCAGCGTGCCGCCGCGCAGGTTGCTGGCCCGGCCGATGGCCGACACGTTGATGTCGATCTTCTGGCCTGGCTTGGCAAAGCCCGGCAGCTCGGCGGTCACCATGACGGCAGCCACGTTGCGGATGTCCATGCGGTTGTTGGCCGCGGCCGTCTCGAAGTCGGCCAGCACGCCCTCGCGCGAGATGCCCAGGCGGCTGAGCATGGTGCGGATGCTTTGCGCCGTGAAAGACACGTCGGTGCCGTCGCCCGTGCCCTGCAGGCCCACCACGAGGCCATAGCCCAGCAGCTGATTCGAGCGCTTGGCCGCCACGGAGGCCAGGTCCTTGATGCGGTCGGCATGGGCTGCCTGCGGCAGCAGCGCCGAGGCACCCAGGGCCAGGGTCATGAGGAAGGAGACAAGGCGTTTCATGTGCGGTTACTCAGGCGGGCGTTCGGTGTGAGGCCAAGGAGCAGGTCTGTCCGTCAGAACGGCCAGATGCGCAGCAGGGTGCTGATGCCCCAGCCCGGCCGGGTGGCCGCTGCCAGGTCGCCGGTGCCGCGGTAGGTGATCTGCGCGTTGGCCAGTCGCCGGGACTGCACCGTGTTGTTGGGCGCCACGTCTTCGGGGCGCACGACGCCCGCAACCTGGATCACCTCGCTGCCTTCGGTCAGCGCCAGCTGTTTCTCGCCGCGCAGGACCAGGTTGCCGTTGGACATGACCTCCATGACGCTCACGGCCACCGAGCCCTCGAGGCTGGCGCGCTGGTCGGCCGTGCCGGTGCCCTTGTTCTCGATGTTGCCGCCCAGCAGGTTGATCCCCGTAAGCAGGCCGCTGGCTGCCGCCACGCGGTCACGCGTGCCTTGAGGCACCACGTCGTTGCTCGATTGGCGGCTGAGCGCGCTGTTTTGCGTGCGTGCGGCCTGGGTGGACTCGTTGAGCAGCACGGTGATCACATCGCCCACCCGAAAGTTGCGGCCGCGGCCATACAGGTTGTCGGCCAGGCGCGGGCTGTAGATGGAGCCGGTGGCCACCTGGGGCTGCTCCTGCGCGGTGGGATACACCGGCCCGAAGCTGGGACTGTGCGCCAGGGGCTGGGGCGGCATCAGGGTGCAGCCTGCCAGGCCCAGCAGGGGCAGCAGCAGCGCAAGGGCGAAAGATCGGGGTTTCATGGACAGTCCTCGGGTCAAGCGTCAGAGGCGCTCGTTGATGAAGCGCAGCATGCTGTCCACGGCCGAGATGGCCTTGGAGTTGATCTCGTAGGCGCGCTGGGTCTCGATCATGCTCACCATCTCCTCGACCACGTTCACGTTCGAGGCCTCCAGCGAGCCCTGGATGAGCGAGCCTGCGCCGCCCTGCCCTGGCACCAGCACCTGCGGCGCGCCGCTGGCGGGCGTCTCGCGCATCAGGTTCTGGCCGATGGACTGCAGGCCGCTCGGGTTCACGAAACGCGCGATCTGAAGCTGGCCGACCACCTGGTTGCCACCGCCCGCGAGCTCGACCGACACCGTGCCGTCGCGGCCGACGGCCAGGCTGGCCGCGTTCTGCGGAATGGTGATGGCCGGCTGCAGCAAGGCGCCACTGGCGGTCACCAGCTGGCCTGCGGCCGAGAGCTTGAAGTTGCCGTCCCGGGTGTAGGCCACGGTGCCATCGGGCTGGGCGATCTGGAAGTAGCCGCTGCCTGCAATGGCCACGTCCAGCGGGTTCTGGGTGGTCACCATGTTGCCCTGGGCATGGAGCTTTTCAGTGGCCACCACGCGCACGCCGGTGCCCAGCATCATGCCGGTGGGCGACTGCGCCGCCACGTCGGTCTGGCTGCCAGCCTGACGCATGTTTTGGTAGAGCATGTCCTCGAACACCGCGCGGTCGCGCTTGAAGCCCGTCGTGTTGACGTTGGCCAGGTTGTTCGAGATCACGTTCATGCGCGTCTGCTGCGCGTCCAGGCCGGTCTTGGCCACCCACATCGATGCATCCATCGCAGGCTCCTATGCTGTTGCTTGTGTGTTCGTCAAAAGGCGGCTCAGGTGTTGAGCTTCATCATGGAGGAGCCAGCTTCGTCGCCGCTCTTGACTTCCTTGATGATCCGGATCTGCTGCTCGAAGGAGCGGGACTGGTCCATGATCTTGACCATCATCTCCATCGCGTTCACGTTGCTGCCTTCCAGCGCGCCAGCCGTCAGCGACACCGGCCGCGTGCCCGTGGTGATGTCGCGGCCAGGCTGGCCCTCGATGGTGAACAGCCCGTCTTCCCGGCGGGCGAGCTTGACCTGACTGGCGTCGCGCAGCTGCATTCGGCCCACGTTCACCGCCGGCGCATTCTGCTGGGCGGGGTTGCGGGCGAAGACCGTGCCGTCGCCGGTGATGTTGATCTCTGAGCCTGCAGGCACGGTGATGGGCTGGCCACCCTCCCCCCGCACCACAAAGCCCGAACCGATCTCCAGCACCCCAGTGGCGTTCACGCGCAGGTCGCCGCGGCGGGTGAAGGCCTGCTGACCGTCGGAACCGCTCACACCCAGCACGGTCTGGTCGTTCAGCGACACATCCAAGGAACGGCCGGTGGCCATCACTGCGCCTGGAACGAGCTGGATCAGGTCGGTGAAGCTGGCCTGGGGCTGGATGCGGGTGGGCAGGCCCGCGCCAGACGCCTCGATGGGCTTGATCGCGACCTCGTAGCTGCGCTTGAAGCCGGGCGTGGAAATGTTGGCCAGCTCGTTCATGGTGCTCTGGCGCGACAGCCGGTATTCGTTGATCGCGGCCATGGAGTTGAATGCGAGGCGGTCCATCTCAAGTTCCTGGTTTCAGTGCCGATTCATTCAGTGAAGACGCTGCGCTTCATCAACCGCGGATGTTGATGATGGCCTGGGTCATGGTGGTGGAGGTCTCGATGGCCTTTGCATTGGCCTGGAAGTTCCGCTGCGCGGTGATCAGGTCCACCAGCTCCTGCGTGAGGTCCACGTTGGAACGCTCGGTCGCACCGGCGCGGATGGTGCCAAAGCCCGCCGTGCCTGCAGTGCCCAGGATCGGGTTGCCGGAAGCGGCCGAGGCCAGGAAGCTCGAGTCACCGATCTGACGCAGGCCGGTCGGGCTGGAAAAGTTCACCAGCAGAATCTTGGCCAGCGAACGCTGCGTGCCGTTGGAATAAGAGGCGCTCACCAGGCCGTCGTTGCCGATGGTCACACCCACCAGGTCACCCTCGGGCGCGCCGTCCTGCGACTGCGACAGCACCGCAAACGGTGAAGAGAACTGGGTCGAGGCCGAGTAGTCGATGTTGATGGTCAGTGCGCCCTTACCGCCTGCCAGGAACACCGTCTCCAACTGCGTGCCGCCCTGCGGCGACACGAGCTTGCCGGCGGTGTCAAACGTGAGTTCGCCCTTGTCCAGGAAGATCGGCGACCAGGCGGGCAGGCCGTTGAAGCCGTCGCCGTTGGTGGTCTCGCGACCGTCGCTGTCGATGTATTTGGGAACCAACTGCCCGCCGACCAGGTCGCGCTTTTGCGTGGGCTTGATCCAGGTGGCGGTGTTGCCGCGGGCGGCCTCCACGTTCTCCAGACCCCACTGGGCGCTGCCGGAGATCTTGATGAAGGAGTCCGAGGACGTCGTGCCCGAGGTGAACACGAAGCGGTTTTGCGTGAAGTCGTAGCTCACGCGGACACCGTTGACCGTTTCCGGAACGCCGTTGGTGTTGTTGCCCAGTGAGTTGATGCCGCGCTGCAGTGCGGCCGCGAAGGACTCCACCGAATACTCGCGCGGCGGGATCACCACCGTGCCCTTGACGCCGTCCACCGTGACCACGAAACGGTTGTTGGTGTTGTCGACCGCGAAGTTGTTGGTCACGTTGATGGTGGGCGTGGCACCGACGGCCACGGCCGGCTGCGAGTTGATGCCTCGCAAGGCCACGGTCGACTCTTGTACCTCGGAGTTCTTCAAGCCGAAGAGCCGCTCGCCCAGCGAGACGCCGACATTGGGCTTGTTGGGGTTGGCCGGGTCCGCGGCCACGCGCACCAGGTCGAGCTTGATGCTTGACTCGTCGCCTGTGGTGCCCGACTTCACCGAGAAGCTGCGGTTGCTGGCGTCGTAGGTCACCTCGACGCCGTAGCGCTGCTCGGCCAGGGGACGGATCACGCTGC
>CAYVGD010000016.1:0-18828 GCA_964450095.1 uncultured Polaromonas sp. | reverse complement strand
ATGCCCGCCCCGCCCTTTTGCGCAGCGGCATCCTGTGCCGCCTGCCACCGACCCGGTCACCCGCTGAAAGTAACCATGACACGAGCCGTTGAAAATCTTGCCGTCCCCACCGACGCCGCAGGCACCGACATGACCGGGGCGGCTGCCCCGGAGCAGGCCTTTTCGCCCGCTCAGCGGGAAGCCGTCTACCGCGCCATCTTCGAGCGGCGCGACATGCGCCACTTTGCCGGCGGTGCGGTTGCGCCGGCCGTGATGCGACGCTTGCTCACGGCTGCGCACCACGCGCCCAGCGTGGGCTTCATGCAGCCGTGGCGCTTCCTGCGGGTGGCCTCGCGCGTGCTGCGGGCCGAGTTGCAGGCGCTGGTAGAGCAGGAGCGGCAGCAGACCGCCACGGCGCTGGGCGAGCGCATGGATGCGTTTTTGCGCCTCAAGGTCGAAGGCCTGATGGACGCGGCCGAGGTCTGGGTGGTGGCGCTGCCCGAGGGCCGTGAGCGGCATGTGTTCGGCCGGCGAACCTTGCCGCACATGGACCTCGCGTCGACCGCCTGCGCGATCCAGAACCTGTGGCTGGCCGCGCGCGCCGAGGGTCTGGGCATGGGCTGGGTTTCGATGTTCGACCCGGCAGCGGTGGCCACATTGCTGGGTATGCCCGAAGGCGCAGAGCCCGTGGCACTGCTGTGCATCGGCCCAGTCCGCCATTTTTATGATGATCCCATGCTCCAACAACAGCGCTGGACCCAGCGAACGGCACTGGACGATGTGCTGTTTGAAAACGCTTGGGGCCAGCCCCTGGACCCGCGCGGGACGGCGGACTCGGCACGTGGCGATCGATCCGGATCGCTTCAAGAAAATGGTCCGGAAAATGACGTACTGACCGCTCATGCCGACGTCTGATCTCGTCATGAGCCTCGTCGGTGGGTGGACCCCTGACGCCGCCGTACTGGCAGGCGCCGTACTGGTCGCACTGGGGCTGGACTGGGCCTTTGGCGAGCCGCCAGTGCGGGTGCACCCGGTAGTGGGCATGGGGTATTACCTGGGCATGGTCGGGCGCCGGATGTCACGGGTGGCGGGCGGGGTGCCGCGGCCAGGAGCCGAGTTCTGGGGCGGGGCCATCGGCTGGTGTGTGGGTGCAGTGTTGGTTGTTGCCATGGCAGCCGGGCTCGTGACGGTGGTGCGCGGCCTGCCCGCGTTGTGGCAGGTATTGCTGCTGGGCATGCTGCTCAAGCCGCTGCTGGCCTGGCGCATGCTGCGCGACGAGGTGCGCGCGGTGGAGACGTCGCTGGGCGAGTCGCTGGCGAGCGGGCGCGCGCGCCTGGCCTGGCTGGTCAGCCGGGATATCACAACGCTCAGCGAAGCTGAGGTGCGCGAGAGCGCCATCGAGACGCTGGCTGAAAACCTCAACGACTCGGTGGTGGCTCCCCTGTTCTGGTTCATGGTGGCGGGTTTGCCAGGCGCCGCGCTCTATCGCTTCGCCAACACGGCCGACGCGATGTGGGGCTACCGCGGCGAGCGCCAGGGGCGCGACTGGACCTGGGCGGGCAAGTGGGCGGCGCGGGTGGACGATGGCCTGTCGTGGCTGCCAGCGCGCCTCACCGGCGTGCTGCTGAGCCTGCTCGGCGCGGGTGGCGGCTGGCGTTACCTGCGGGCCCAGGCGGACCTCACGCCATCGCCCAACAGCGGCTGGCCCATGGCCGCGATGGCACTGGCGTTGGACGTGCGGCTGGCCAAGCCCGGCGTGTACACCCTGCACCCGGCAGGCCGCAGCCCCCAGGTGGCGGACACCGCGCAGGCGCTGCGGCTGGCGGCTCGCGTGGTCGGCCTGCTGGCGCTGCTGGCCGGGGCGGTGGTCCTGGGTGCCGTGGTGAGGATCTCCGCATGAGCCTTCAACAGGACCGTCTGCATGGCGGCCCGGACGCGCAGGGCGTGCCGCGCTGGGACTTTTCGACCAACGCCAACGCCTGCGGGCCGTGCCCCACCGCACTCGCCGCGCTGTACCAAGCCGACGCGCAGCACTACCCCGACCCGGCCTACACCGCCCTGCGCGCCGCGCTCGCGGAATTCCATGGGGTGGCGATCGAGCGCGTCGTGGTGGCGGCCAGCGCCAGTGAATTCATCGCCCGTGTCACCGCCGCCGTGGTACGGGCCGGCGGCAGCCGGGTCTGGCTGCCGCCGCTGGCCTATGGCGATTACGCGCACGCGGCACGGGCTTGGGGCCTGGAGCGCGTGGACGACCCGCAGCAGGCGGCGCTGGCCTGGCTGTGCGAGCCATCCAGCCCGCGCGGCATCGCTGAAGCCCAGGCGCAAGCGGTGGCCGGTACGGACGCGGTGGTCGTGCTGGACCGCGCCTATGAACCGCTGCGCCTGAGCGGGCTTTGCAGCCTGGATGCTGAGGCGCTGGAGCGCGTGTGGCAATTGTGGTCGCCGAATAAGGCGCTGGGCCTGACGGGGGTGCGCGGCGCCTACGCCATCGCTCCGTTGCACGACCTGGCCCTGGCGCGCACGCTGGAAAGGATGGCCCCCTCCTGGCCGCTGGGCGCCCATGCGGTGGCCATGCTCACCGCCTGGATACAGCCCGACACGCAGCGCTGGCTGGCACAGAGCCGCCTGCAGCTGTCCAATTGGAAAGCCGACCAGGTGGCGATGCTGCTGCATGCAGGCTGGCACTGCCTCCCCAGCCACACCAATTACTTTTGTGCGCGCGCGCCGCGCGCAGTGGACGCGAGTGCCCTGCGCGCGCAGGGCCTCAAGCTACGCGACACCACATCGCTCGGCCTGCCCTGGCATTGGCGCCTGGGCGTGCTGCCACCGGCTGCGCAGACGGCGCTACGCGAATGCTGGGCCGCGTGGAACCAGCAGCATCCCCTCCAACCCCTCGATCCTCCACCCGGCTAGGGAACCCCGACATGGCTGCAATTTGCGTGATGGTGCTGGGCACCTCCAGCGGCGCCGGCAAGAGCTGGCTGGCCACCGCCCTGTGCCGTCACTACGCGCGCCAGGGCTTGCGCGTGGCGCCGTTCAAGGCGCAGAACATGAGCAACAACGCCCGCGTGGTCGCCGGACTGCAGGGCGACGTCGGCGAGATCGGCAGCGCGCAGTATTTCCAGGCGCTGGCCGCTCGCGCCGAGCCCCGCGTCCTGATGAACCCGCTGCTGCTCAAGCCCGAGAAGGACACGGCCAGCCAGGTGGTGCTGCTGGGCCGTCATGATCCGGCCCTGACCGCCATGCCCTGGCGCGAGCGCAGCCGCCATGTCTGGCCGGCGATCAGCGCCGCGCTCGACGAACTGATCGCCACCCACGACGTGGTGGTCATCGAGGGCGCGGGCTCGCCCGCCGAGATCAACCTGCATGACAGCGATGTCGTCAACATGCGCGTGGCGCGCCATGCGGCGGCCCGTTGCCTGCTGGTCAGCGACATCGATCGCGGCGGCGCCTTCGCCCACCTCTATGGCACCTGGGCACTGCTGCCGCCACAGGAGCAGGCGCTGATACGGGGCTTCGTGCTCAATAAATTCCGCGGCGATCCCCGGCTGCTCGCGCCCGCCCCGCAGAAATTGCAGGAACTCACCGGCGTGCCCACCGTCGCCACGATTCCCATGCAGTGGCAGCACGGCCTGCCCGAGGAGGACGGCGTCTTTGACGACCGGTCCACGAGCGGCGGCACGCAGGGCCCGGTCGTGGCGGTCATCGCCTACCCGCGTATCAGCAACCTCGACGAGTTCCAGCCGCTGAAGAACATTCCCGGCCTGCGCCTGGTCTGGGCGCGCAGCCCGCAGGCGCTGGCCGGCGCCGACTGGGTGGTCCTGCCCGGCTCCAAGCACACCAGCGGCGACCTCGCCTGGCTGCGCGCGCAGGGCCTGGACCGCGCCGTGGCGGATCACGCCGCGCGCGGCGGCCGGGTGCTGGGCGTGTGCGGCGGGCTGCAGATGCTCGGGGAGGCGCTCATCGATCCGCATGGCATCGACGGCAACGCGCCGGGCCTGGGGCTGCTGCCGCTGGTGACCATCTTCGAGAAGGAGAAGGCGTTGCTCGCCTCGCAGGCGCGCTTTGCCGACGTGCAAGGGCCGTGGTCCGCCCTGGCCGGCCTGCTGGTGCGCGGCTACGAGATCCATCACGGCCGCACGACGCAGCACCCCGCGATGGCCGCCGCCGGCGACGTGGCCGTGCCCGCGCTGCACGGGGCGGCGGGTGCGTTGGGCTGGCACAACGCCGCCGGCAATGTGCTGGGCCTGTACCTTCACGGACTGTTCGAAGACGCGGGCGTGCTGCAGGCGTTGTTCGGCGGCGAAGGAGCGGCGCAGGTGCCCACGCTGGATGCCGTCTTCGACCGTCTGGCCGACTGCTCCGAAGCCGCCTTCGCTCCGGGCGTGCTGCAGGCGCTGGTCGATCCCGCCGCAGGCCCTGCCTGACGATGATTTTGCAAGCCCGACAACAAGAAAGAACCCCCACCGCCATGGACTATCCCATCCCTTCCATCCCCTCCCTGGCCGACGCCGCGCTCACGGCCCGCCTCCAGCACAAGCTGGACAACAAGACCAAGCCGCTCGCCTCGCTGGGCCGGCTGGAAGCACTGGCCGTTCGCATCGGCGAGATCCTCGGCAGCGACGCGCCGGTGCTGCGCGCGCCGCAGATGGTGATCTTCGCGGCCGATCACGGCCTGGCCGCGCGCGGCGTCTCGGCGTTTCCCAGCGATGTGACTTGGCAGATGGTCGAGAACTTCCTGGCCGGCGGCGCCTGTGTCAGCGTGCTGGCCCGCCAGCACGGCCTGGCGCTCACGGTGGTCGATTGCGGCGTCAAGCGCGAATTCGAGCCGCGCGCCGGCTTGCTGGCGCGAAGGCTCGGCCCCGGCACCCTTGACGCCAGCGCCGGCCCCGCCATGACCGCAGCGCAATGCGCGCAGGCGCTGGCCAACGGCGCGCAGTTCGTGCGCGATCTTCCGGGCAACGTCCTGCTGCTGGGGGAGATGGGGATCGGCAACACCTCGGCGGCGTCCCTGCTGCTGGCGCGCCTGGGCGGCTACGACATCGCCGAATGCACGGGCGCCGGCACCGGGCTGGACGAAGCCGCCGTTGCGCGCAAGACCGCGGTGCTGCGCGAAGTGCTGGCCCTGCACGCCGATGCGCATTCGCCACTCGACGCGCTGGCGGCATTTGGCGGGTTCGAGATCGCCACCCTGGCCGGCGCGGTGCTTCAAGCGGCCAGCGAGCGCCGCTTGATCGTAGTCGATGGCTTCATCACCGGCGCCGGGGTACTGGTGGCCCACGCGCTGCAGCCGGCCAGCCTGGAGCGTTGCGTGTTCGCGCATCGCTCGGGCGAACGCGGCCACGCGCGCATGCTCGCCCACCTGGGCGCACAGCCACTGCTCGATCTCGGCCTGCGACTGGGCGAGGGCTCGGGCGCGGCGCTGGCCTGGCCGCTGCTGGAATCTGCCTGCCGCGTGCTGCGCGAAATGGCGAGCTTTGAATCCGCCGGGGTCTCCGGCAAGAACGAGTGACACGCCCATGGACCCGCTGCGCCACTACCTGCTGGCCCTGCAGTTCTTCACGCGCGTTCCTGTGACAGGCGCCCTTGCCCAGTGGGCCGGCTACACCCCGCAGCGGCTGCGCGCTAGCGCGGCGCACTTCCCCGGCGTTGGCGCGCTGGTGGGCTTGTGCGCCGCGGGCGTGGCTGTCGGCCTGCTGCTGGTCCTCCCGGCCACGCCGTTCGCCTACCTGGTCGCGGCATCTGCCTCGACCGTGCTCACGGTCATGCTGACCGGCGGATTCCACGAGGACGGCCTGGCCGATGTGGCCGACGGCCTAGGCGGCAGCTACGACCGAGCGCGTGCGCTGGAGATCATGAAGGACTCGCGCGTGGGCGCCTTTGGCGTGCTGGCGCTGGTACTGTCGCTGATGCTCAAGGTCTCGGCGCTGGCCCTGATCGGCGCCACGTCGGTCGTGGCCCTGGCGGTAGCGCTCGTCTTAGCGCACGTGGCCTCCCGCGCCTGGCCCTTGCTGGTCATCAGTTGGCTGCCGTACATCGGCGATGCAGCCGCTTCCAAGTCCAAGCCCCTGGCTGACCAGATCAGCCGCAGTTCGCTGTGTGCGGGGTTCGCCTGGCTGCTGGCGGCCGTGTCCTGGGCCGTTTGGATGCAGGGTACGCTTTTCGTCATAGCGCCACTGTTCGCGTCGTTCCTGGCGCTGCTGGTGATGATCCGGCTGTTGCGCCGGCGCCTGGGAGGGTTCAACGGCGATGGCCTGGGCGCGACCCAGCAGGTGTGCGAGATTGCCTGCTACCTGGGATTGGCGGTGGTGTTGTGATACTTTGGATGGTGCGCCATGCCCGGCCACTGGTCGGCCCGGGCGTGTGCTACGGCGCCCTGGACCTCGAAGCGGACCCGGCGGCCACGCAGGAGGCCGCCGCCATCCTGGCCGGGCAATTACCCGCCCATGCGACGATGCTGTCCTCGCCACTTCGGCGTTGCATCCAGCTGGCTGATGCCTTGCATGTGCTACGACCCGACCTGGGTTGGCGCTGCGACCCGAAACTGCGGGAGATGGACTTCGGCTGCTGGGAGGGCGTACCCTGGAGCGCCATCCCCCAGGACGCCTTCGGGCCGTGGATGGCTGATTTCCACGCCCATCGCTTCGGAGGCCGCGACAGCGTCGGCGAGATGATGCAGCGCGTAGCGCAGGCACTCGACGCAGCATCGCGGCAGGGCGAGTGCGTCTGGATCACCCATGCGGGAGTGATCCGTGCGGTCACCCTGTTAATACGCGGCGTGCACCGGCTCCAATCACCAGCGCAGTGGCCATCGGAAACAGTCTCGTTTGGTGTTGCGCAATGCCTGCAGTGGTGAAGGCAAATCCAGAATGATGGACCCGGCCCCGGCCCGACGATCTCCGACAAGCAGTCACAGCGGTTGCGGCTGGCCCGCGCGCAGGCCTAGTCGGTGCAGCAGTGACAAATCGGCGTCTGTGTCCGGATTGCCAGTGGTCAGCAACTTGTCACCGTAAAAGATGGAGTTGGCACCGGCCTGGAAGCACAGCGCCTGCACCGCATCGCCCATCTGCTGCCGGCCGGCCGACAGCCGCACGCGGGCCCGGGGCATCGTAATGCGTGCCACCGCGACAGTGCGCACGAATTCGAAGGGATCCAGGGCCTCTTGCTCCGCCAACGGTGTGCCTGCCACCCGCACCAGATGGTTGATCGGCACCGACTCCGGATAAGGCTGCAGGTTGGCCAACTGCGCAACAAGGCCGGCGCGCTGGAGGCGCGATTCGCCCATCCCCACGATGCCGCCGCAGCACACCTTGACGCCGGCGCCGCGGACGCGTTCGAGCGTGTCCAGACGGTCCTGATAATCGCGGGTGGTGATGATGTCACCGTAGAACTCCGGCGCGCTGTCCAGGTTGTGGTTGTAGTAGTCCAGACCGGCGTCGCGCAGTGTCTCCGCGTGGCCCTGGTCCAGCATGCCCAGGGTGGCACAGGTCTCCAGGCCGAGCGATTTCACCGTGCGAACCAGTTCCGCCACCTTCTCAATATCTCGGTCCTTGGGTGCTCGCCAGGCCGCCCCCATGCAGAAACGGGTGGCGCCCGCATCCCGGGCACGCTGCGCCGCCTGCAGCACCTCATCTGGCTCCATCAGCTTGGTGGCATCGACACCGGTGTCGTAGTGCACCGACTGCGGGCAGTAGCCGCAGTCCTCTGGGCAGCCGCCGGTCTTGACCGACAGCAAGGTGGCCAGTTCCACCAGCGTCGGATCGAAGTGCTCGCGATGGACGGCCTGGGCCCGATGCAATAGCTCAGCGAAGGGAAGATCGAAGAGGGCCAGGATCTGTTCAACAGACCAGCGTTGCTCGGCCTTGGCCGGAGTGTGGCGGAGCGGGCGATGCAGGGTGACGGTTTGTGCAATGGGTTCAGACATGGATTTTCTCGTTAATTCAGATTCTGTAGGTGGGGGCCAGCTCGGCAAGGGCCATCAGCAGCCGCTCGACATCGCTCTCTCGGTGCGTAGCCGAGAGAGCGATGCGCAGCCGGGCGGTTCCTTCCGCCACGGTGGGCGGGCGGATCGCCGGCACCCACACGCCGCGGTGCCGCAGGCCTTCCATCACTTCCAATGCCACGTCGTTTCGGCCGATCACCAGGGGCTGGATGGCCGTGACCGATTCGCCCAGCCGCCAACCGGTGCCGGGTAGGATATCGATCAGGCCGGCGCGCAGCTGCCCGATGCGCTCGCGCAACTGCGCGCGCAACTGATCTCCCTGCACGATCAGCTGTAGGCTGGCGCTGAGTGCGCAGGCCAGCAGCGCGGGTGCTGCAGTGGCGAAGATGTAGCTGCGGGTCTTCTGCAGCAGCCATTCCACGATCGGCTCAGGACCGGCCACGAAAGCGCCGGCGACGCCGGCGGCTTTGCCCAGGGTGGCCATATAGACGATGCGTGGCGACGCCCGCGCGCCGGTCAGGCCGAAATGCGCGAGGGTGCCGCGCCCTTGTGGGCCAAGCACGCCGAAACCGTGGGCGTCGTCCAGCAGCAGCAGGGCGTCGTGGCGTTCGCACAGCGCCAGCAGTGCCGGTATGTCGGCGACGTCGCCATCCATGCTGAACACGGCATCGGTCATCACGAGCTTGCGCCGCGCCGGGCTGACCGCCAAAGCGCGTTCGAGGGCCGCCAGGTCGGCATGCGCATAACGGTGGACCTGGGCGCGCGACAGGCGCGCGCCGTCGATCAGGCAGGCGTGATTGAGCGCATCCGAAAACAGCGCATCGCCATCGCCCACCAGGGCCGGTACGATGCCGATGTTGGTGGCGTACCCGGCATAAAAATAAAGGGCGCGCGGCAGCTGCACGAAGTCTGCGAGTTCGCGCTGCAACTTGCCGTTGGCGGCGCTGTGACCGCTGACCAACGGCGAGCCGCCGGAGCCAACGCCGAACTCGCGCGCGCCGGCGCAGGCCGCGTCAACCAGCGAAGGATGGCTGGCGAGGCCAAGATAATCATTGCTGCAGAAGGCCAGCATGGGCTCGCCGTCCACCACCAGGGCAGCGCCGCGTCCAGGCAGCACCTCGCGCGTGACGCGGCGCTGATGGGTGGCGTCGAGCGCGGCAATGCGCTGCGGGAATTCTTCAATCCAGGACACTGAGACTTTCGTCAGAGCCAGTCTGGGGGCAGCTGCGGGGCGATGCTGCGGGCATCTGGCTCCTCGTTGAACGCAATGTCTGCGAGCAGCGGCGCCGCGAGGTGTCGGCGCAGGTAGTCGATGTTGTCTTCGGCAGCGAGCATGTCAGGGTCGATGCGGTTACATATCCAGCCCAGCAGATGAAGGCCGCGAGCGCGGACTGCCTCAGCCGTCAGCAGCGCATGGTTCAGGCAGCCCAGACGCAGTCCGACGACCAGCACAACGGGCAACGCCAGTGCTTGGGCAAGGTCTGCACCGGTCTCGGTCTCGCTCAAGGGCACCAGGAAACCACCCGCGCCTTCGACCACGACGACGTCGGCGCGCGCTGCAAGTTCATGGTAACAGCCCACGACGTGCGCAATGTCGATATGCACGCCGGCACGCGACGCCGCAAGGTGCGGCGACATCGGTTCGGGCAGCAGCACCGGGTTATCCAGTTGCGGGGGTACGACGATGCTGGAAGCGGCGCGCAGTGCCAGCGCGTCCTCACTGGCCCAGTCATTGCCGGTTCGAATGGCGCCGGCCGCAACCGGCTTCATACCTACCACTCTGGCATGGTGGCGGTGCAGCGCATGCAACAGGGCAGCAGCGGCCAGTGTTTTGCCAACACCGGTGTCGGTGCCGGCGACGAATACGCCCTTCATTTCGTTTCTCCTTTCAGCGTCGCCTCTAACGCACCATAGGCAGCCTGACCCAGGTGGCGTACGTCATCGGGCTCAAGCACATACGGGGGCATCGCATACACCGTCTGGCCAATCGGCCGCAGCAGCAGACCGCGCTTCAACGCTTCGCGGTGGTAGCGTGCAGAAAAATCGGGCTGCGCTTCATCAACGTCCCAGGCCCAGATCATCCCAATGCGGCGCGCATGACGCACGCGAGCGTGTTCTGCCAGCGGATGAAACGCATCATCCAGCGCGCGCGCCAGTTCCTCGTTTCCCTCGATCGCGCGTAAACGCTCGAAGAGTTCCAGCGTTGCGACGGCTGCCCTACAAGCCAGCGGATTGCCGGAGTAGGAGTGCGAATGCAGAAAAGCGCGTGCCACGGCGTCGTCGTAGAACGCGGCGTACACATCGTCGGTAGTCAAAACAGCCGACAGCGGCAAGGTGCCACCGGTGATGCCCTTAGAGAGACACAGGAAATCGGGCTTTATCCCAGCCTGCTGGTGCGCGAACATTGTCCCGGTGCGGCCAAAGCCGACCGCTATCTCGTCGGCTACCAAGTGGACCCGGTAGCGGTCGCAGAGGCTGCGCGCGAGCCGCAGGTACTCCGTGTCATGAATCGCGATTCCGGCAGCACATTGGACCAGTGGCTCCAGAATCAGGGCAGCGGTAGTGGCGTGGTAGGTTTCCAGCCAGGCCTCGAGCGCGGCCGCCGCCTGGCGTGCCACGTCGGCCGCATCTTGGCCAGGCTGGGCATTGCGCGCATCGGGACTGGGCACCACCGCGCTCAGCCGCACGAGCGGTGCGTAGGCCTCGCGGAACAGCGCAATGTCGGTGACCGCGAGCGCGCCCACGGTTTCGCCGTGATAGCCGCCGGCCAGGCCCACGAAGCGGCACTTTTCGGGGTGCCCGGAATTGCGCCAGTAATGGGCGCTCATTTTCAGTGCGATCTCAGTCGCTGACGCACCGTCGCTGCCGTAGAACGCGTGGCCCAGGCCGGTAAGGGTAGCAAGCCGCTCCGACAGTTCCACCACCGGAGGGTGGGTGAAGCCAGCCAGCATGACGTGGTCCAGCCGGTCAAGCTGATTGGCAAGCGCCGCCTTGATGTGAGGATGGCCGTGACCGAACAGGTTGACCCACCAGGAACTGATGCCGTCGAGATAGCGTTGGCCGTCCTCGGCCTCCAGCCAGACACCCCGCGCTCGGGTGATACCGATCGGCGGGTACATCTCGTGCCGCTTCATCTGCGTGCAGGGGTGCCAAACGCTGCGTAGGCTGCGCATCGCCAATGAGTCGATCATGAAGGGAATTTCACAATTGCTGCCATCGTGACGAAACTGGAGCCGCTGATCTGACGGCCCTTTTCGCCCGCAAACCTCAACCTTGTCTCTTGGGCGGGAAACGCGGGTTCCGATTTGCACCTGCTGGTTTCAACGGCGGACGCTGCTTCATCGGAAAAGTCTTCGTCAGGTTCAAGAAAAATGTTACGAATAATCACACAGCGGAACCGGCCACGCGGCGGGTTTTGAATTTCAGGAGCTTCAGGTAGACCGGTTGGCGGAAGGCGTGAGCAGCACTATGGTGCTCTGGCCCCGTATTTTATTGCCACCGATTGACGAGCACCGCAGCGGCTGTCCGCCGGCCTCATGTGCAGTCTCCCTTGTAGGTGTTCATGAGGCTTCCACTGGCTGCCGAGAGTGGCCCGATTCGCAAAGTGAATTAGCGCACGCCAGCATGGCAGCACTCCTGTAAGTCATTCAGAAGGTTGATGCGCTCAAGACAGACTGCCCTAGAATTCTGTCATGCGATATTTCTGGGCACTGCTGCTGAGCTTCACCATTCCTTTGCAGGGGTTCGGGAGTTCGTATGCTTTGGCTCAGCAAAAACCCTGCCCTATGGAGCAGGCCGTGGCACAGCAGGTCTTCGACGACATGGGCTCCGCTCATGACTGCTGCAACGACGCCGACACGGCCGCCCAGACGGGCGATCCGTGCAAGCCTTCCCAGGATTGCCAGTTGAGCCAAACCAGCGGTCTTCCGCCGGGCCTGGAACTGCCGGTGTCCCCGGCCACATCCGCTCTTGCTGCGCCTCCCCCAGGCCGGCTACCCTCCTTCGACCCCTCCAGCGTCTGGCGTCCACCGACGCGCAGCTGACCTCTCCCGCAGCCTTTCGGCGCTGTTGCCTGCCTGCATTCGGGCCGCTGCGGCGCTGCCTGTGTGCACAGCGACGTGATTTGCGCTGTCGCGTCCATTCGCTCGGAGCCAGTTCATGGAGTCTTTCAATACCGGTGTACCGCCTTGCGCGGCGCAACGGCCCCCTCGTTCGCTTTCAGGGCAACACGTTACCCGGCGGCTTGCCGCTCTGGCTTTCTACGCACTGTCCGGTACGGCACTGGCGCAGGCCCTGCCAGACGCGGCCATGTCAGCCGCTGGCTCAACGTCGCAGCGATTGACGCTGGAGCAGGCCCTGCGTGCGGCGCAGGTGCGCTCGCAGGCGCTGGTGGCCCAGCACGCGGCGGCCGGCGCAGCGCGCGAGATGGCGGTCGTTGCGCGGCAGCTGCCCGATCCGGTACTGAGCGTCGGCATCAACAACCTGCCCATCAGCGGACCTGATCGACTGAGCCTGACGCGCGAGAGCATGACCATGCGCTCGATCGGCGTGATGCAGGAGTTTTCGCGCAGCGAAAAGCGGCAGGCTCGCGCCGAGCGCTTCGAGCGCGAGGCGGATGTGGCCCGCCAGATGCAGGTGGTGGAGCTCACCCGGCTGCGGCGCGACACCGCGCAGGCCTGGCTGGAGCGCTACTACCGCCAGCAGATGCTCGAGCTGCTGCAAGCGCAGCGCGACGAAGCACGGCTGCAGGTGGAGGCCGCCGACGCCGTCTACCGCGCCGGACGCGGCATGCAGGCCGACGCCTTCATGGCGCGCTCGGCGGTGGCGCAGATCGACGACCGCATCCAGCTCGCGCGGGCCGAACTGGCCAATGCGACCATTGACCTCGCGCGCTGGGTCGGCGACCTGGCCCAGCAGCCGCTGGAAGGACGACCCACCATCGCGCAAACGCACCTGCAGCTGCACACGTTGGCGCACTGGGCCGATCATCACCCTGAGGTGGCCGTGATGGCGGCGCGTGAGGCGATGGCGCAGGCGCAGGCCGAGGTGGCGCGCCAGGACAAGCGCCCGGACGTGAACGTGCAGCTGATGTACAGCCAGCGCGGCCCGGCCTACGGTGACATGGTCTCCCTCGGCGTCTCGGTGCCCCTGCCCTGGAATCAGCACAACCGGCAGGATCGCGAATTGGCGGCTCAGTTGGCCTTGGTGGAGCAAATGCGCGCCGAGCGTCTGGAGATTCAGCGGCGCCACCTCGCTGAGATCCGCCGCTGGCATCAGAGCTGGCGCAGCCAGCTGCAGCGGCTCGGGCATTACGACAGCAGCCTGATCCCGCTGGCGGTCGAGCGCACGCGCGCGGCGCTGGCCGCGTACCGAGGAGGCTCGGGCGCGCTGGCGGCCGTGCTGGAGGCACGGCGGATGGAGATCGACACCCGCATGGAACGGCTGCGCCTGGAGATGGAGGCCAGCGGCCTGTGGGCGCAGCTGGAGTACCTGGTGCCGCCCGCAGATGACAACGTGGCCGCCCCGGGCGCTGCCGCGGACGAAGGGAACCGATGATGAAGCACAAGCAATGGGTGATCGGCCTGATGGCCGCAGGCGTGCTGGGCGCTGCCGGGTACAGCCTCTACGGCGCAGGCATGCGCCAGGGCATGAATATGGCGGCGCCGGCGGCTGGCTCCGGCGCGGGCACCGCTGCAACGGCTGTGGATCCCTCCAGCTGGACCGTGCCGCAGGGCGAGGAAGCCACCCGCCGCCACATCAAGCAGGGACTCAAGGCAGGCGACCTGGACCCGGCGACCGGCCGCGCGATCCTTCACTACCACGACCCGATGGTGCCGGGAAAGAAGTTCGATGCGCCCGGCAAGTCGCCTTTCATGAACATGATGCTGGTGCCCGCCTATGCAGGCAGCGAGGGCGCGGATCCCGGCAGCGTCACAGTGAGTTCGCGGATCCAGCAGAACCTGGGGCTGCGCACGGCGCAGGTCACCGAGTCGACGCTGGCGCCGCAGGTCTCGGCCGTGGGCTCGATCGCCTACAACGAGCGCGAGCAGGCCGTGGTGCAGGCGCGCGCGATGGGCTTTGTCGAGAAACTGCACGTACGCGCGACGCTGGACCGCATTGCCAAGGGCCAGCCGCTGGTCGAGCTGCACGTGCCGGACTGGGTGGCGGCGCAGGAGGAGTACCTGGCGCTGCGGCGCAGGCAGGGCAGCGACCTCGCGCCGCTGGTGGACGGAGCCCGTCAGCGCATGCGCCAGGCGGGCATGAGCGAGGAACAGATCCGCCAAGTGGAAGCCACGGGCCAGCTCCACACCCGGGTCACCCTCAACGCGCCGATCGGTGGCGTCCTGGCTGAACTCATGGTGCGCGAAGGCATGACCGTCATGCCTGGCATGACACTGGCGCGCATCCACGGGGTCTCAAGCGTCTGGGCCAACGCCGAGGTGCCGGAAAGCCAGTCTGCGCTGCTGCGCCCAGGCGCCAACGTGAAGGCGACCAGCCCGGCCTTGCCTGGCGAGGTGTTTGAGGGCCGGGTGCAAGCGCTGCTGCCTGAGGTGAACGCCGACACGCGCACGCTCAAGGCCCGCATGGAGCTGGCTAACCCCCGGGGGCGGCTGGTGCCCGGCATGTTCGTGCAGATGGAGCTCAGCGCACAGGGCGCGGACAAGGTGCGGGTGGTGCCCAGTGAAGCCGTGATCCAGACCGGCAGGCGCGCGGTGGTCATGTTGGCCGAGGACGACGGCAGGTTTAGGCCCGTCGAGGTGCAGGTCGGGCGCGAAGTCGGCGGCCAGACCGAGATCCGCCGCGGCCTGTCCGCGGGACAGCGCGTCGTGACGTCGGGCCAGTTCCTGATCGACTCCGAGGCCAGCCTGCGCGGACTCGAAGCCCGCCTCAACGGGGGGGCAGCTGATGCTGCGGCGGGGACACATCGCACCGAGGCCCTGGTCGAGGCTGTCGAGAGCAACATGGTGACGCTGACCCACCCGGAGATTCCAGCCCTCAAATGGCCAGCCATGACCATGGAATTCAAGTTGCCCCCGGAAGGCAAGTCCGGCCGCCCTAAAGCCGGTCAACGCATCAGCATCGAGTTCCGGATGGTGGAGGGTGAGGTGCCGCAGATCACCACGATCAAGCCCCTGGCTTCGCCTGCGCAGCCGGGAATCAAGCCATGATCGCCAGGCTCATCCGCTGGTCGATCGCCAACCGCTTCCTGGTGCTGCTGGCGACACTGGTGATCACGGCCTGGGGCGTGGTCTCCATGCTGCGCACGCCGCTGGATGCGCTGCCCGACCTGTCCGACGTGCAGGTGATCGTGCGCACCAGCTACCCCGGCCAGGCGCCGCAGATCGTCGAGAACCAGGTCACCTACCCCCTCACCACGACGATGCTGTCGGTGCCGGGCGCCCGTGCGGTGCGCGGTTATTCCTTCTTCGGCGACAGTTTCGTCTACGTGCTGTTCGACGACGGCACCGACCTGTACTGGGCCCGCTCCCGGGTGCTGGAGTACCTCAACCAGGCGCAGTCGCGCCTGCCGCCCGGCGCCAAGTCCTCGATCGGGCCGGACGCCACCGGTGTCGGCTGGATCTACCAGTACGCGCTGGTGGACAAGGGCGGCACCCAGGACCTGTCGCAGCTGCGCGCGCTGCAGGACTGGTTCCTGAAGTTTGAACTGGCGACCGTGCCGGGGGTCGCCGAGGTCGCCACCATCGGTGGCATGGTGCGCCAGTACCAGGTGGTGCTTGACCCGGCCAAGCTCGCGGCCTACCGGATCCCGCACGGCCAGGTGATCGAGGCCCTCACCCGCGCCAACCAGGAGGCCGGGGGCGCGGTGCTCGAGATGGGCGAGGCCGAGTACATGGTGCGCGCCTCGGGCTACCTGCAGAACCTGGACGACTTTCGCGCCATCCCGCTGCGGACCGCCGCGGCCGGCGTGTCGGTTCGGCTGGGCGACGTGGCGCGGGTGCAGCTCGGCCCCGAGATGCGCCGCGGCATCGGCGAACTCGATGGCCAGGGCGAGGCTGTGGGCGGCGTGATCGTGATGCGTTCGGGCAAGAACGCGCTGGAGACCATCGAAGCGGTCAAGGCCAGGCTGCAGGACCTCAAGGGCAGCCTGCCCGCAGGCGTCGAGGTCGTACCCACCTACGACCGCTCGGGGTTGATCGAGCGTGCGGTGAAGAACCTGACCCACAAGCTGGTCGAGGAGTTCATCGTCGTCGCGCTGGTCTGCTTCGCATTCCTGTTCCACCTGCGCTCTGCATTCGTGGCCATCGTGTCGCTGCCGCTGGGCGTACTGGCCTCTTTCATCGTCATGCACTACCAGGGCGTGAATGCGAACGTCATGTCACTGGGGGGCATCGCCATCGCCATCGGCGCCATGGTCGATGCGGCGCTGGTAATGATCGAGAACGCCCACAGGCACCTGGAGCATTGGGCGCGTGACCACCCGGGCGAAACGCTGGAGGGCGAGCCACGCTGGAGGGTGATCGGCAATGCGGCCGTGGAGGTCGGCCCGGCGCTGTTCTTCTCGCTGCTGATCATCACGCTGTCCTTCATCCCTGTGTTCACGCTGCAGGCGCAGGAGGGGCGGCTGTTCGCGCCGCTGGCCTTCACCAAGACCTACGCTATGGCGGCCTCGGCCGGGCTGGCCGTCACGCTGATTCCCGTGCTGATGGGCTACCTGATCCGCGGGCGGATCCCGCCCGAGCAGGCCAATCCGCTCAACCGTTGGCTGATCGCCGCCTACCGCCCACTGCTCGAGCGCGTGCTCAGGGCACCCCGGGCGACGCTGGCCGTGGCCGCGGTGTTCCTCGTCGCCAGCCTGTGGCCGTTGCAGCACATCGGCACCGAGTTCATGCCGCCGCTGGACGAAGGCGACCTGCTCTACATGCCCACCGCGCTGCCCGGCCTGTCGGCGGCCAAGGCGGCGCAGCTGCTGCAGCAGACTGATCGGCTGATCAAGACGGTGCCCGAGGTGCACAGCGTCCACGGCAAGGCGGGCCGGGCGGAGTCCGCCACCGACCCGGCGCCGCTGGAGATGTTCGAGACCATGATCCAGTTCAAGCCGCGCGACCAATGGCGTGAGGGCATGACGCCCGACAAGCTGGTGGAGGAGCTGGACCGCACCGTGCGCGTGCCGGGGCTGTCCAACATCTGGGTGCCCCCGATCCGCAACCGCATCGACATGCTGGCCACCGGCATCAAGAGCCCGGTGGGCGTGAAGGTGGCCGGCCCGGACATCGCCACCATCGACCGCCTGGGCGGTGAGATCGAGCGCGCGCTCAAGGACGTGCCCGGCGTGAGCAGCGCGCTGGCCGAACGGCTGACCGGCGGGCGCTATGTGGACGTGGACATCCGGCGCGATGCCGCCGCGCGCTACGGCCTCAACATCGCCGACGTGCAGTCAGTGATCTCCAGCGCCGTCGGCGGCGAGAACGTCGGGCAGACGGTGGAAGCCCTGCAGCGCTTTCCCATCAACGTGCGCTACCCCCGGGAAATCCGCGACTCGCTGGCGGGCCTGCGCACGCTGCCCATCGTCACGCCGCAGGGCCAGCGGCTGGTGCTGTCCGACGTGGCCGACATCCGCATCGCCGACGGCCCGCCGATGCTGCGCAGCGAGAACGCGCGGCTGGCCGGCTTCGTCTACGTCGACATCCGCGGCCGTGACCTGCGCTCGGCGGTGCACGACATGCAGCGCGCGGTGGCCGAACAGGTCAAGCTGCCGGCGGGCTATTCGGTGTCATGGTCGGGACAGTTCGAGTACCTGGAGCGCGCCGCCGCCAAACTGCGGATCGCCGTGCCCTTCACGCTGCTGATCATCTTCGTGCTGCTCTACATGACCTTCCGGCGGCTGGATGAGGCGCTGCTGATCATGGCAACCTTGCCCATGGCGCTCGTGGGCGGCATCTGGCTGCTCTGGCTGCTGGGCTACAACCTGTCGGTCGCTGGGGTGGTGGGTTTCATCGCGCTGGCCGGCGTGGCAGCGGAGTTCGGCGTGATCATGCTGCTGTACCTGCGCCAGGCCTGGGACGAGCGGCTTGCGCGCGGCCAGGCCAGCACCGCCGACCTGATCGACGCGATCCGCGAGGGGGCGGCCCTGCGGGTACGGCCCAAGGCCATGACGGTGCTCACCATCCTGGTCGGACTGCTGCCGATCATGTGGAGCGCAGGCACTGGCAGCGAGGTGATGCAGCGCATCGTCGCGCCGATGGTGGGCGGCATGGTGACGGCGCCGCTCCTGTCGATGTTTGTCGTCCCGGCGGCCTATCTGCTGATGCGCCGACGCAGGAAACAGGCTGGCACGCTGGTGACCCCGCCGGTGCTGACTGAAAGTCCGCTGTGATCTCGAACGCCAGGGACGGCAATCGCCCTGTTTTCATGCCGCCCAGCCTTTGTCAGCCGGCTGGTATCCCCACGTTGAAATGGAAAACTCACATGAAAGTTTCTCGCAGTTCGCGTTGGCGCTTTGTGCTCGCAAGAACCGCCGCCGCGTACACCGGATGATGCGCGGCTCTCAAGTCCCCCCGCTGGCGTCGCTTGTCAGGAAGCCGCCGGCCTGCCCCCTCAACCTGATCAACCAAGTCAATAGGAACGACCGTGAAAAAAATTGCAACCACTTCCTCCCTCGCCGCCGTGCTCATCGCCCTGCAGGCAACGGCGATCGCTGCCCAGGATATGGGCGGCATGAAGGGGATGTCCATGGATGGCATGAGAGGCATGCAGATGGACAAGATGACCACAGCGACGGATGGCAAGGAAACCGCTCACAAAGCCAAGGGCACCGTCAAAAAAATAAACGCGCAGACCGGTGTCGTGACCCTGGCACACGGCCCCGTCCAGAGCATGAACTGGCCTTCCATGGTGATGGGCTTCAAGGTCCGCGACAAATCTCTGCTGGACAAGCTGGCCGAAGG
>CAYVGD010000015.1:0-18844 GCA_964450095.1 uncultured Polaromonas sp. | reverse complement strand
GAAGGGGATTGCTGCGCCATCAGATATCCGAATAAGGCATTCGGAAGCACCAAAAGGTGAAGTTGTTTTAGTCAGGCAATACATTTCTTTTCCCCTTACAGTTCAGCAGAGCAGTCAATAAACCCAGAGGGCTGCACAAACTCTGCCGCCGTTAGGCCAGCACCACTCATTGCGGCAGATGTGTTGTAGTCAAGGCTACGCACATACTTGGAACTGTTGTTGTTTGAAATGCTTGTCACAGCCCTTTGTACAACACCGTCCCAAGTATCAAGGTTCGCAAAACTTACCGTAGGGGTTGCCCGCATTTCTACTGGATGCGGGCGCATCATGCGATAGACAATTGCCGTAGCAGCTGCCGTCCCTCTAGCCCCTGTTGATTCGCTGTTGTAGGGCGCGGTTTGCCCCATATAGTTGATCTGCCTGTAGTAGTACCTCTGGCACCTACGCAGTTGCTCACCGTATTCCACGCGTTCAAAAGGCGTGACAACCGTGCCTAGTTCAAACTGCACGTCAGTCACAGTCCCGGCATTGAACTCAACGGTAGTGTTTGTTCCGCCCACGACGGCTGCGGTTACAGAACCAGATGCGCCGTAGGAACCCGAGCCAACACGGCCTTGCGCCGTGCCCTGCCAAGACAGCACGTAGGCGCCACCTTCAAGGTTTAGGCCCTCGATCACCTGCTGGAGCGTTTGCCCCGCAGGGATTGTCACTGTGGTTTTATTGTTGGTTGTGCTAAAGGTAATGCCGCCCGTGCCTGTCACCTTCCAACGGTCTAGCGTGTACTGGCCTGCGGTAGTCGCCGCCGCAGACACATAGCCGCGCTGGTTGATGGAAAAACCGCCGTTGATGATGCGGTTGCGACCTGACATGAGCGAGTAAGCACCTAGGCCCATGGCCACGCGCGCAGCCTGCTTGTCGGCACTGTCGGTCCCTAGCAGGTCTGCAAGGAAGTTGCGCAACGCTGAAAAATTAAGCTTTTGCTGCGCGCTGGTGGTTGATGCCGAAGTCAGTGACGACTCGGTTGGAAGCAATGCCATCTGTTATCCCCTCACGCCCTGGATCCGGGCATCGATGACGCCGGCGACCTGCGTGCCGGCGCTGTTGACACACACCACCATCGGACCGGTGGCGAGCTTGTCCAGCCACTTGGCGCTGATGGCGGTGCCGCCGTCAGCCTGCAAGGTCAGCTGAATGTTGTTGATGGATCGATAGGCTTTAGTGACAGCCAGGCGGGTGCCTGCTGCGGTGATCGCGACGTTGTCCAGCTCCTCGAACTCGTCTTCCACGTCAAAGCGCAGCGCCAGAGCAGACACGGTCCCTCGCACCGGGCCGGCCTGCGTCGTGACGCGCAGCTGCAGCAGACCCTGCGGGACCGCCTCGATTTCACCAGGCCACGACTGCCAGGCAGTTGGCTGGGTCCAAAACGGCGAAGCATCGCTGCCCCAAAAGTAGGCCGCATCAACTGGCCAGAACAGTCCCACGCAGTCGTAGCGATACTCGAGCGTGTAAGACTCCGCCACCACCGTAGCCGCCAACGTCAGGCGCGAACCTGTCTCGCTTGCGTTGACTGTGTAGGAGGCGGTGTACTCCAGCACCTTGTACGAGGCGATGCTCCAAAACAGCGCGCCATCTTGCGGCCAGAAATTGCCCGCATCGTCACCCCAGAACAGGGCGCCCGAATCATCAGCCAAGAGGTTGCCGGCCACAACAGCGCAATTGACCTTGGAGCCCGGAAAGCCCGCGGCTTTGTCGTCATACGTCAGGATAAGGTTTTGGACAATCACATCGCCCAGGTTGGCCACTATGACAGCCGCATTGGCGCTCTCGTTGCCGCTGGTGTCGACCGCCTTGACCATCAGCGTGACCTGTCCCGGCGGGAACAGCTCCGGCGTCCACGGCGACTCAGTGATCAGGCCAATATGCAGCGGCGCCGCCGTGCCCCAGGCACGATTGACGCCGTAGTTGTACCGGACCTGGTAGCCGGCCAAATCGAGCGCCTGCACCGTCGACCAAGTCAGGGTCTGGCCCTGAATCAGAAACGTAGTTACATCAGGCGGCGGCTCGGTCTTACCGATGACCGTATGGCTGATGCTTGACCAGGCGCCGCGCTGACCCATCGAGTTCATAGCGCGGGCCTGCACCTCATAAACCAGGCCATCGTTGACCGGGCCCAAATAGGTGGCGGTAGCATCGCCGTCGGCCCTCACGCTGACCCAGTCCTGCGCCCCCACGGGCCGGTAGTTGACCTCGACACGGCCGCCGACAACCACGTACTGGCTGGCGATGGCATCCCAGCTGACCAGGATGCGGCTGATGACCGTGCCGTCGCCGGCGATTTGCAGGACATCGGTGCCGCTGCTGGCCGACAGGCCGGTAATGGAAGGCACTTGATAAGGGTTGGGCAGGCTGGTGTTGGGCGCCGGATCAACGGTCGTGGCTTCGCCCATGTTCCAGGCCCACACAGCCGCTGCGGTCTCGCGCAACACGTAGCGGATGCCGTCGGCACTGAGCTCGCGCTTGGCCACAAAAAACACCTTGCCCGACCAGCCGTAACGCGCGATCGTCACGCTGACGTGGTCGCCCGGCGTCAGGTCGTAGGTCGTCCACTTGCACAGCATCGTGACCGTGACCGCCTGGCGGGCGCGCTCGATCTCGATCTTGGCCATGCGCTGCGCCCGGATGGCGTCGTTGCACATCGGCATGGCCATCTGCCGCTCGATCGTCTGGCCGCCGTCCTGGCCGACATAGGTGGCGTTGGTGACCAGCGGGAACTGCTTTTCCGAGTACAGGTTGGCCGGGTCGACGAAGGTGCCGGTGACGGTGTTGAACAGCTCGCGCCGCGGGGTGTAGGCCACCAGGTCCTCGACCTGCACCACGTCGTCGACGCCGATGATGGCCACCGGGGTCTGGTAGGCGCCGGCGACGATGCGCCACTTACCCTGGCTCCACACGGCCAGGCCGGCCATGGCGTCCACCAGCGTCTCCAGGTTGACCTTCAGGTTGGTGGCGGCGCTGATGGCGCCGTTGGCGGTGTAGCGCGCCTGGTTGCCGGCCTGCGTGGCCACGGCCTCGTCGCAGACGTTGGCGGCGGCGATGATGTCTGCATCGGACACCTCGGCGGCCGTGCAGCGCAGGCCGTAGTCGCCCACCAGGTAGTCGCGCACCGCCAGGGCCGCGTTGTCGCTGAAGGTGGTCAGGCCGGTGCGCGGGTCATAAAGCTTTTTGCCGCGCACCACAGCACGCACCAGCGGCGCGCCGGTCTGGCCGAACACGTCGTAGTCGGCCTCGAACCGGACGTACAGGTAGGCCCTGCCAAAGCCCGCATCGCTGGCGGTGAAGGTGCCCGCGCTGGCGCTGACCACTTCCGCGTCCAGCGTGGTCTGGGTGCCGTCGTACAACCGGATGCGGATCAGGCCAGAGCCGTCGCCACGGCAAAATTTAGGGGTGGTCACCCAGCCGTTGGCGTCGACCGTCACCGGCTCGTCGTTGATCCAGTAGGTGTCGACGCCGTCGATCGGATGCGCGGCGATGACTTGGGTCCAGTGGTGGTACTGGCTCACGTCGCCCGTGATGAACCAGGAGCTGATGACGCCACCGACCATGGCCCGGCCATAGACCACGTTTTGCGGCGCTACGGCGCTACGCACCACGCTTTGGATGTCGCGCAGGTTGGCAATGGCCTGGTTGCGGGCGGCCTGGGCTGCCTTGGCCTCCTGGCGCCGGGCCATAGCGGATCCCACGACGGCCATGGTGCCGACGGTGACCACCGTAGCGATCGTGGCCAGCGACACGCCAGCGACGAAACTGGCGACCGCGGCGATGTTGGTGGCCGCGACGGCCGCGCCAAGGGCGGATGCACCGACGTAGAGGACGACGCTACTGGGCATCAGCCAACCCTCCACGAAGCCAGCGCCAGGCTGGCAGGCACGAAGGTCAGGCCCTCGTCGGCCAGCAGCGCCATGGAGGCGCCGGTGCAGATGCCTAGGTGCTCGCCGCGCGCGTCGGCGTACAACAGCACATCTCCGCGCTGGCTCAGCGCCAGCGGCTGCGGCTGGCGACCGAGCACCAGGCTGACGGCCTCGCCCAGGCTCGGTGCAATGGCCGCGATAGTCTTGAGCGCCTGGCGCCGGGTGGTGTAGCCGACAAACCGCGGCCACAGATCCACCCCGGTCATCGCCTCGATGCACTGGCAGGTCACGCGCAGGCAGTCGTGCGTGCCCAGCGCGTAGGGCTGGTGGCGGGCGGCCTCGAGCACGGCGGCCAGGCGCTCGGGCCAGTCCTGTCGGCGGGTCAATGTCACGGTGGTGCTCATACCCGACGCGCCAGCGCCTCCTTGGAAAACAAAATGATCTGCCGCTGCTCCATCTGCGGCACCAGCTTGAAGAAGTTGTCGTTCGGGTAGGCGCGCTTGTGGTCCTCGTCGGTGTAGCGCAGCAGGCGCGGCCGGTCCCATTCGACCAGCCGGTTTTCGGCGGTGACGGTCACGGTCGCACTGCCCTCGCTGAAGCGCTGCACGTCCAGCAGGCCCTGCCAGACGTTGGAGTCGACCGCCACCGTCGGCGGGCTCGTCGACTTGTCCAGCACCGCAATGCGCACGATCGCCGTGCGGCCTTGAATGGGCTCTCCCAGCATCGAGGCAATGTGCGCCTCGGTCACGCCGGACAGCTGGAACGACAGCCCGGTCACCTCGCCCGGGCTCTCCTCGATCGGCGCGATGGTGCCCAGGCCGCGCAGGCCGGTCCAGGTCTGGCCGTTCCACTGCAGGTCGAAGTCCAGGCTGGCCAGGCGCAGGGTGCCGCCCAGCAGCTGCATCTCGACCAGGAAGAACCAGTCGTAGTGCGGCCCGGTAACGGTGCTCTTGAACGCCGACGACAGCGTGCGCGTCACTGGAACACCTCCGTGAGCTCGACGGTCATGCCCGGGTAGTAGCCGGCAACCGCCGGAAACGACGATTCGCTGCTGCTTTGGACGAACAGGGCGGTGGGCTTGTCCAGGGTCACGGCGGCGCCGGCGCCCTGGGCGTAGCGCAGCTCGTGCGTCAGGTTCACGGTCATCACGCCGCCGGCGCTGGCCGTGGCGTCGTCGGCCACCATCAGCAGCTGGTTGGCAAAGCCCAGCATGTCGCCGGCCTTGAGCGTCCTGCTGGCGCCGCAGCCGACCAGCACGATCTGGGTGGCAAACTGCGCGGCGCTGACGCTCAGCGTCACGCCTGAGGTGTTGATGGTGCCGGTGGGCAGCGGCCGCGCCAGGTTCCACAGCGCGATGCGGTGCTCGCGCCGCACCTTGGCCAGGAACGCCTCGAGCGCCGGGCGGTCGGCCTGGTTTTGCGCGCTGAAGGCCAGCGTGCATCCCCAGCGCGTGCCCGGAATGCTGGAGGTTTGCGTGGCGCCCGACAGCTGGCTGGTGAACACGCGGTCATTGGCCTGCACCTGCCAGATGATCGACTCGGGCAGGAACGCCTTGCTGGTGGGCCAGGTGAACGTGGCCATTACATGCGCCCTCGCTGCATGCTGTCGCGGATCTTCGATTCAGCCATGGCGGCCCCAAGCTGGGCCGCGGTCAGCACCTGCGTGGCGTCGGCGGGCCCGTTGAACGTATAGGAAAGGTTGACCACTGGGGCAGATGCCGGGCCCTGCATGGCCACCGGGATGCGTCGGCCGTCGGGCAGCGGCACATACGCCTCCGGCATGGAGCCCTCACCAAACATGGCCAGCTGCGGCGAGTTGGCAATACCGCCGCTGGCGTACTTGCGCAGCGGCAGCGGGCCGTCGCCGGTCATCACCCCGCCGCTGGCAAAGCCGAACATCGCCTTGAAATCCATGCCCTGCACGGCCTGGGTCAGCGGCTGGGTGATGTTCTGGCGGATCTGGATGCGCAGGATGTCCGCGATGATGCTGTCGGCCATGCCCTTGAAACTGATCTTGCCGGTCATGGCCATCTCGGTGAACACGTCGGCGGCGCGGTTGCCCATGGCCTCAATGGCCGCGGTGATTTCCTTGAGGTTGTCCAGGGCCGGATCCTTGGCCGGATCCAGGTTGAGGTACGCGGTGGCGGCCTCGTTGAATTGCTGGGCGCTGATGCGGCCGGCCTGGAATTCCTCAGCCAGCGCCTGCATGGCCTTGCGCTGGGCCTCGAGCTTGGCCGTAGGCGTAGCATCCAGCAGCGACTTGACCAGCGCCTGGTACTCCTCGTTGGCCTTGGTCAGCGCGTCGCCGGCGGCGGCCGCGGCGGCGCGCTTGTCCTTGAGAGCCTGGGTGGAGTCCTTTTCCGCGTCGACCTGCTCGGCCAGGCCCAGCACCAGCGTGCGCACCTGGTCGATCTCGCCGGTGCGGCCCAGTGACAGCAGGAACTGGCGGGCGCGCTCGACCTCGGTGAGCTCGCGCGTCTTGTCCAAGGCGCCCTGCAGGCCGGTGACATAGCTGGCCAGGCTTTGGGCCGAGTCATCGATCTTGGCGGCGCCGGCGGGCGCGGGCTTGGCGGGCACGGCCAGGGACGGCAGCGGGCGGCCGGCCAGGCGGCGGTCCTCGAGCGCTTGGAATGCATCGGGCGCCCGGTTGACATCCGCGGCACGGAAGGCCGCCTTGGCCGCCTCCAGGCGCTTGCTGGCCGCCTCGATGTCGGCGTTGAGGTTGCCGGCGAAGTTGAACGGGCCGCCGCTGCGCGACTGCAGCGCCTTGAGCTCCCGGTCGGCCTTGATCACATCGCTGGCCAGGCCGGCCAGCGCCGCCTTGGAGCCGAACTCGGAGATGTCGCGAAACAGCTGGTTGAACAGCGGAATGACACGGTTGGCCAGCGAGCGCACCAGGTCCTCGCTGTTGGCGCGCATCGAGGCCAGGGCCTTGTTGAACACCTCCGCTTCCTCGGCTGCCTTGGTGCTGGTGGTGCCCACCAGCTGCGTCTGCGCGGCCAGGTCCTTGAGCAGCGGGGCCGCCTCCTGCACGGATTTGCCGAACAGGATCTGGATGGCGCGCGCCTTGTTGCCGTCAGCTGCGAAGCCGTTCAATGCCACAGCGGCCTGCCGCAGCGCCTCAGCCGGGTCGATGTCCTTGAGGGTCTGGGCATCCAGGCCCAGCGCCTGCAGCACGCGACCGGCCTCGCTACCGGCCTCGCCCGCGTCGTTGAGCACCTTGTTGAAGCGCACCAGCATGCTGGCCACGGCTTCGTAGCTGCTGCCCGTCTCGCGCGCGATGCGGTCCAGGGCGCTGATGTTCTCGATGCTTGCCCCGGTGGCGTCCGACAGGTCGTTGAACGCGTCGACCGCATTGGCGCTGCTTCGCACCAGGGCCGCCAGCCCGACCAGCGCGCCAGTTGCGCCCACGCCGCTCAGGGCCGCGCCGACGCTGGCTGCCTGGCTGCCGATGCCCTGCAGGTTGGACTTGATGCTGGCAAACGCGCCTGCCGTCTTGTCGACGGCGGTCAGTGTGATCTTGGCTTCGCTCACTCGCGCTTACTCCAGATGCGCAGGGCTTCCTGCTCCATGACCTGCACGCCGGCCATGACATCCGGCCAGTCGTGCGCCGGCACGTCCTCGAGCTGCAGCACGAACGGCAGCGCCTCGTAGCGCAGGCCGATCACGCCGCCCGGCCCGACACACCACTGCGTCAACGCCCGACGGAACACCGCCAAGGGCTTGACGGTTTCTGGCCAGATCTCGCATGTCCGCTTCTCCAGTGGCGTCTCAGGTTTCAATCCAAGGGCTGCCAGGGCTTTTTCCTGCTGGTCGGTGTCGTCGACTCCCTGCAGCAGGCGCCTGGCAGCCTCCATCAGTTTTTTCGCTTGCTCCGCACCAGCTCGAGCATGTAGCCGTCGGCCACCTCGCCCATGGATGCCGGGTAGTTCTGTATCAGCTCGTCGAGCGCGGCCGCCGAAAAGGCGATCGGCTCACCGTCACGCCGCACATTCCAGCCCTCGATCACCTCGGCCAGCGCCTGGACGCTGGGCGACTGCACATAGCCGGCCCACCACTTGGCCAGGGCGTCCTTGCTTTTGTGGCGGAACGTGAACTCGACCTGTTCGGGCTCGGCCTGGCCGGGCACCGTCAGCTGCACGGCGGCCTTGAAGGTCGGCGCGGGGTTGAGGTTGAACATGCCGGCCTTTACTTGACGTAGATGACCAGGTCGTCGTTGCCGGCGCTGGGCACGCTGCGCAGGTCAAAGCCGATCAGGCGGCGGCCGTTGACATCAGCCTTGCTGGGGTTGATCAGCTGGGTGGCCGTCATGAACACCCCGACGATGGCGCCGGCGGTGGTGCCGTGCTCGAGGCTGATCGCTTGCAGCGTGTTGGCCTTGACCGTGCCCATGAAGGTGACCTCCTGCGCCGCGGTCAAGTCCAGCTGCAGGCTGCCGGTGACCTCGCGCGCCGTGATGTCGATGAACTCGCCGCCCAGCAGCGGGGTGTATTGCACCGCGTTGCCCAGGTCCAGCGACAGGCCGCGGCTGGTGTAGCTGGTGCCGCCGGTGACCGCGCCGGTGGCGTAGGTGCCGCCGAACTTCACGTCGGCGGTGTTGGGATCAGTGACCACCAACGGGGCCCTCCAGGCCGTCAGCGTGGTCGTGGGCAGCGCCGCGGCGGTCACGCCGCCATCCTTGCCCAGGAAAGAAAACTGCAGCGTCGGGCGGTCGCCGATGCCCAGGCCGATGCGCACCGAGCCCTTGGCGCCCAACAGCTTGTGCAGCACGCCGTCGTCGTAGTAGTAGATCGTGGCCGACTTCTGGTTGGCCGGGGTGTCCGGTGCATACTGCCGGTAGCCGGCGGCGCCGGTCTCGGCAAAGCCGCAGGCGCGCAGCAGCTCGCCCCAGGGCGCCGCCGTGCCGGCGGTGCCCGAGCCGGCAAGTTCGACGGTGAAGTCGACCGAGACATAAGCGCTGCCCACCAGCTGCTCCGAGCCACCGAAGTAGTTGCGGATCAGGGCCCGGTCGACGTTCTGCGCGTTCAGCGGATTGACCGTCAGATCAGAAATCAGCAGCGCGTTGGCTGCGCCGGTGGGCACGGAATCGGTGCCCTCGGTCGTCTCGATTTTTGCAAGGATTGCCGTATTGCGGATGTAGCGGGGCATCGTTTACTCCAGGCTCAGGGATGCGGTGCGGTGGCGCACCAGGTAGTTCAAGGTCACGCAGGCCGTGCGGTCCGCGTCGGCGTCAAAGTCGTAGGCCAGGCCGGTGAGCTGGCAGTCGGCCACCAGGCCACCGAGCGTCGGATCAGCGGCCAGGCGTGCGTAGACCGCCTGCAGCAGGCTGTCGGCCACCAGGTCGGGCGACAACGTGGCGTTGCGGGCGTAGCACTCGACAACCACGGTGGTGTCTACGTTGATCGGGGCGCCGCGGATGGCCAGTCGGTCGAGCTCGGCCTCCTGGATGCGCACCACCACGGCGGTCGACCACTCGGCCGGCAGCGGGCGGATACGGGCGCGGTGCACCTGCGGCGAGACCGCAGGGGCCTGCTGCAGGGCGCTGGTCATGGCGCCCACGATGGCGGCAAAGGCGGTGCTCACGATGCGCGCTCCAGCAGCAGCAGGCTGATGCCGGTGCCGTCGGCCTGGTGCTCGACGACCGTGAAGGTGGAACCATTGACGACCAGGGATGCACCCGCCGGGCTGGCAGGCACATCGCTGGTGGCCAGCGTGAAGACGGGCGCCGTGGTGGCCATGCCCACCATGCCGACGGCGCCCAGCTCGTAGGCGGCGTCGAAAATCCCGCGCACCGCGCCACCGGCGAGCGTCGCGGAGACCGCGAAGCCGTCGGTGTCGAAGAACACGCTGAGATCCTCGGCGAACGCCATGGCTGGTCTCGTCCTATCAGGTCGTCAGGGCGTCGACCATGGTGGCGAAGCTCTCGACGTGGCGGATGGCCACATCCACGTCCTGCATCGCGACGACGCGCACCGTGCCGGCGGTCGAGCCGCTGTATGGGTCCGTCATCAGGTCCAGCGAACCCCACATGCCGACGATCAGCTCGGACCAGTTGCCGAAGATGATGGCCGAGGCGACGCCCGAGCTGGTGCCCTTGGTCAGGTTGGACGGCACGGCGTTGGTGACCGCGGCGCGGTAGCCGTTGACCGGGGTGTCGCCACCTTCCCAGATGAACCCGTTCTGGCCGCTGACCTTGCTGGTGCCCTTGAGCTTGCCGCGCACCTTGGCGTTGGTCAGGTAGGCCATGTTGCCCACGTCGGCGTTTTGCACCGCCACGTCGCTCTCGAGCGCGATCATGTTGGCCCAGCTCGGTGCGGCGCCGTTGGTGCCGCCGATGACCGTGGAGGTCACCTGGGTCAGGATGCCCGAGGGCTGGTTGCTGGCGCCCGTGCCGTTGATGGCGGCCTGCTGGATCGCCAGGCCCAGGATGGCGGCCAGGTCCTGGTTGACCATCTGCTCGACATCGATGGACGACTGCAGCAGCAGGCGGCGGCTGATGTCGGTGAAGGCGCCCACGGTCTTGGGCGTCATCGTGACCTGGGCCAGGGTCTGCTGGCTCTCGGTCGGGGCGGTGTTTTCAGCCACCCAGTAGGCGGTGGCGGCGCCGGCCAGCTTGGGGATGGCGATGTTGCCCACCAGGCCGGTGAGCATGCGCGCGCCCAGCGAGTCGATCACCATGGCGTTGCGCAGCAGCTCGATGAACGAGCCACCCAGCAGGTCGGTGGCGACGGTGAAGCCGCCGGCGTTGTTGGTGCCTGCGGTCAGGTCACGCTTTTGCACGTCGGTGGGCACGAAGATGCCGCGCGAGGCCTTGCCCATTTTGGTGGACACCGACTGCGAGCACTCGATTTCGAACGCGGCGGCGCGCTGGGCGGCCTGGTCGTGGGGGTTGGCCAGCGCATGCAGGGCGCGCACCACGCTGTAGCGGCGCACTTCCTTGCTGTCCATGCCGATGTCGGCGGTGGGCACGGGCTTGGAGGCCAGGGCCTTGATCGCCTCGGCCTGGAAGGCTTCGACCGTCAGGCCACGCTGGATGGCCGACATGGCCAGCTCGGCGCCGCCGGGGATGGCCGCGGCGATCTTGGTGATTTCGGCGGCGTGGTTGCGCTGGGCAACGACTTCCACCACGGGAGCGGCGGGGGCCGCGGATTGGCTCACTTCGGACATTTCAACTTCCTTTTCGGGTTCAGATTCGGGTTGGGCTGCGGCACGGGCCTGCGGCTCGAGGCTGCGGCCCACGCCGACCGTGTGATCAGCGGGGACGCTGACGATCGACACTTCAAAGGGCTCCCAGTCGGTCACGCGGTAGGTTTCCAGGCCGTCCTTCGTGTTGACCAGTTGCGCCTCATGAATGAGGTAGCCCACCGAGACGTTGCGACGGATGCCGTCGATCACGTCCTGGAAGACTTCCTCGGCTCGCTCGCTTTTTCCGAAGCGAACAACGGCCCGGGCCACCCGGTCCGAACCGATGGAGACTTGTTCCACCACACCGATGACATCGCGCGTGTCGTGGTCGACCAGCAGCGGCGCGCCCTTGGTCAGGCGCTCCATGCGCATCGAGCTGGCGCTGACATCGAGGATCTCGACGCCCCAGTAGCGCTCGTACGGGGTCTCGCTGGCAAACGCCAGGGTGACGGTGCGCGCCTCGAGGTCCAGCGCGGCGCGGTCGAACTGCAATGCGCGCAGCAGCCGGCCGCCGTCTTTCACGATGTGCTGGCGCAGCGCGGTGGGCACTGCAGGCACGTCGATTACGTCAGGGGTTTGTGGGCTCATGCGCCCTATTGCAAAGCGCAACCGGTGAACTTGGCCAGTCGCTGCGGTTCACTGTCGGCGACGCCGCTGCCCGATTGCGACCATCGCGGCATCGCCATCACCACGCACGCGGCCGCTCATGACAAAGGCCGCACTGCGTCGGTAGAAACGGGACGCGCTGGACGCCGCGGCGCTGACGCGGTAGCTGCCTGCGAGGTCAGCCAGCACCGTGGTTGCCGAAGGCGCAATGGCATAGGTGCCCAGCAGCTCCGCGTCGACCAGCTGCAGCACCTGGTACGCACCGGCCAGGTCCGCGTCGGCCGCCTGCAGCACGGCGTAGCCACCCGGCACATCGGATCCGACGACTCCGCCGACGCCGTAGCCGCCCACCAGGTCCTGGCCGACGGCACCCGCGACCGCATAGCTGCCGGCCAGGCTGGCGTCGACCGTCGATGCGACCGCGTAGGAGCCCGCATGGTCGGCCGCGACTGGCGACAGCACGGCGTAGTCGCCAGCCTGCGAGGCACCAACTGAGGCCAGCACGTCGTAGCTGCCGGCCAGGTCCTGGCCGACCGAGCCGGCGACGCCATAGCCACCGGCGAGATCCGCAGACACCGTACCGCCGACGCCGTAGGCTCCGGCCAAATCGGCGCCGGTGGCCTGCACAACGGAAAAGCTGCCGTCCAGGCTTGCGCCGGCCACTGCCAGCACCGCATAAGTGCCGGTTTGATCGGTGCCGACAGGCGCCAGCACACCATACGATTGCGCCTGGTCAGCGCCGACCGTGGCGCTGAGGCTGTAGCTGCCTGACTGGTCGGCCGAGACAGCCTGCAGCACGCCATAGCTGCCAGCTAGATTGCTGCCCACCACCTCCGTCGGAGCCGCCGGGCCTGAACCGAACAGCAGCAGCAGCGACATGCGTCAGACCAGCTCGAAATTCACTTCGATGGCGATGGCGCCGACGCTGGCCACCGCACCCTGCACGATTCGAATGCCCTCGCCTTCGCGCACGATCAGCTTGGATCCTTCGTTGCGAATCAGGTCGGCGCCCTGGGCCGCCGCTAGGGCGCTGCCGGCGTTGGTCTCCTCCGTGAATACCCAGCGGCTGCCCAGGTAGGCACCGGCCGTGGCGCCGCCGGCCGGCGCCAGACGGGCGGTGATCTGCGTCGGCACCACTGCATCCGCGGTGTCGTAGCGGGTGATGGTCGGCGCGGTCAGCGAGGTGCTGTCGTTGGTTGCGGCCGTGCCGCCAGTGCCGGCACTGGTCGTGCGGGTCAGTGCCACCTCGACCCCGACCACACCGGTGACCGCCGTGTCGATGTCCGGGTAGACGAACACGCTCAGAATGCGCATCACCTTGGCGCTGCCGACGCCGTTGAACAGGTCGCAGTGCACCTTGCTGGCGCCTACGGCAGACGAACCGGAAACAAACCGGTAGCGGGGGTTGCCACCGATGTCGCCGTCTTCGTTGGCCACGATCACGACCTGGTGCTCGACGCCGTTGACCAGGTGCGTGGCAATCGTCGCGCCGGTTCCAGGAGTGATGGCGACGCTGTCGTTTGCGACGGTCATGCAGGGCTCCGGTTAGGCCGCGGTGTCGCCTTCGACGCGCAAGGTGTATGCGTCGTTGGAGGCGCTGGCGGCGGCGGGAATCACGCGACGCACCCAGACGGCCTTGTGCTGGCCTGCCGGGATCGAACCCAGCGCGATGCCGGCGCCTTTCGTGCTCGGCTGCGTGAAGCTCACGCTGCCCGGCGCCGTCTGCTCGTCGGCCACGGTCTGCTCGGTGCCGTTGATCGCCGAGCTGCCGGCGCCGATCGCGATGCGGCTGCCGGTAGTGTTGGACTGGATCCAGATCACGGCGTTTTGCAAGGTCAGCGAGGCGTTGGCGTTGTGCACATAAAAGCACCGGTACTCGGTGTCGCCGGCCGTGCTCTCGGCGCTGCTCACGTCATCGAACAGCCCGGCGGGTACGACGGTGGAGGACTTGGCGCCGCCCAGCGAAGCAGCGGCCGACGCGTTGGCGGCGCCGCCTGAGAGGCGGTAGACGATTTCGGAGGTCAGGATCGGCATGGCGGATTCCCTTAGGGTGCAGGCACCGGCTGCGCGGCCTGCGCGGCACCCGGCAAGGATTCATAGGCAGGCAGCGAGACGCCCAGCTCGCCGGCCAGGCGCTGCGCGGCAGCGATGGCGGCCAGGGTGTCCTCAAAGTCGTAGCCCATGGCGGCGCTCAGGTCCTGCGGGGCCATCAGGCCGGCCTTGACGCTCAGGATCTTGGCCTCCATGTCCGACTTCGGATCGACCCATTCCCACCGGCGCGCCTGCCATTCGTGGCGGGCAAACTTGGCCAGCTTGGACGCCGGCAGCGCCGAGCCGTTGGGCATGGTGATGGCACCACTGAGCAGGGCCATCTGCAACCAGGCCTGGAACACGGGCTCCATGAACGCGCCGATGAACCACTCCTGGTCGGCGGCCCAGCGATCCCGCTCCTCAAGCGTGCCGCTGCGGATCGAGCTGAAGGACACGCCCTCGAGGTCGTTGGCCAGCGAGTGATAGGCCACGCGCCAGCCGGTGGCGATGCGCTGCAGCGTGGTCTTGACGAACGGTCCGAAGACCTCGTTGGGGTAGCGCGAGTCGTAGGCCTGAAAGCTCACTCCGGCCGGCAGCGTGTCGTAGACGCCCGGCTGGCTGACCGTAATGGCCTGGCCGTTCGCGTCGGTCTCGGCCAGCGGCGGCGGCGCGCCGTCGGGGGTCGTGAAAAAGCCATAGTGGTTGGCGCCATGCTCGGCGGCCAGCAGCGCGGACAGCTTGAACGCGCCCAGGTGGTGCAGGCTGAGCATGCCCGGGGCCATCCAGGGGATGCCGCGCACCTGCTCGGCGCGCTCGACCTTGAAGCGGTGCAGCGTGTCGCTGGCATCCAGGCGCATGCGGCGCCGGCCGGTGCGGGCGCCATCGTTTGGGTGGGCCTCAAACAGGTAGTACGCCACCGGACGGCGGTAGGTGTCGACTTCCACGCCCATGATGACGGTGTTGCCCGAGCCAGGGGCGATGCCGTTGTAGGTCGTGTCGATGCGGTCCACGTCGACCACTTGCAGGGCCAGCCCGTACGGATTTGCGCTTTCGGGCCCGCGGATCAGCCGCACCAGGAATTCGCCGTCTGACGGCAGCGAGCCCACGAGCTGCTCGCACAGGTCACGCAGGCTCATCTGGCCGGTGACATCGCACGAGCGCGACCACCGCGCCCAGGCCGCCTCGATGGCGGCGTTGGCCAGGCGGTCGGGGCGGCCGGGACTGTCCTCCACCCGCACCTGCAGGCGAATGCCAGACGGGCCCACGATGTTGTTCTCGACCATGCCGCGGAACTTGCGCGCATAGTCGTTGTTGTTGACCAGCTGGCGCCCGCGCTGGCGCAGGCGGTCCAGGTCGGCGCGCAGCTCCTCATTGATCGACGCGGTCGTCGCCATCCAGTCGGCGGCCAGGCGGTCGACGCGGGCGGCCTCGAAGCGGCGCAGCTGGGTGCCGGGGCGGCCACCCGCGATCCACTGACGGGCCCGCTGCAGCAGGCTAGTTTTACTCATGGGCCGAATCTCACTTGAATGCGGCCGCGCGGGGCCATGCCTGCGGCCAGCGCTGCGGCTTCGTCCTCACGGGCAACATCGGCACGCAGGCGGTCGCGCAGGACCAGCAGGTCCGGGATGGGGATGTGCTTGAGCTGCCGGCCGGCGATCTGGTACTCGGCCACTGCGCTGCTGGCGCGTCCCTCGAGCGTGGCCTCGATGGCGTCCAGCATCCGTCGCGCCTGGCTGCGCCCGTCCAGGGTGGCCGCCCCAAACGAGGGCTGCACCACCAGGCGCCCGCTGCCGACGGTGTAGATCTCACCGGCCAGGCTGACCTGGGCGCGCCAATCGTAGGTGCCTGCTGGCCAGGTGGCAGTGGTCGCCGCGCCGGCCGTGACCAGGTAATCGTCACCTGAGGCCGACGCGGCGAGCGAGAACTTGCCGGCGGCGTTGATGAAGGTGTACGTGAGCACCCAGCCGTCGGCGGCCGGGTAGTCGGCCAGTGTCTTGAGCCACTTGACGGTGTCTCCAGCGTTCACGCTGGTGGGTTCGCTGGTGGCGATCAAGGCGGTCACAGGCTGGATAGATGCAGTGGTGGGAGGTTTTGCCGACTATCAGGCGCAGCGTGTGAACTTGGCCAGTCGCTGCGGTTCACTGCCGGCGCCGCGTCATGAGGTCTTGACGATCTTGAAGATCTGACGGGCGCTGAGCCGATAGCGGCGCGAGAGCAGCCCGACCCGCTCGCCGGCCAGGTAGTCGCGCCGGATGGCGTCGTTGCGCTGGCTGCGCACCTCGTCGTCGCGGCGGGCGATATAGCAGATGCGGGCGGTGTCGCCCGCCCATTCATGGCGCACTTCCTGGGCGATCTGCTTGGCCAGCGCAGCGCTGAAGCTCGGGGCCATCTCGATCACCCGCCGCAGCACGTCGTCGATGATGTCTTCTTCAAACTTGGGCTTTTTCTCTCTTACCATGAAGGTCCTCGGCTGGGACGCAGCGCCGGGCGCTGCAGGGGTCGAATGGGCTGCGCCTGGGCGGCGGCCACGGGTGCGGCGGGCGCTGCCGCCGGCGACTGGGCAGGATCAGGCGCGGCAAACAGGTCCTGCACCTGGGGCGAGACCTTGTCCTGCAGTCGCTGCCACTGCAGCTCGGTCATGCGCTCGATGCCGGCCCAGATGGCAGCGGCCAGGGCGTAGACCGCGCAGTCGAGCGACTCATTGCGCCGGCCGTTGGGCTTGACCCACTCCATGCGGGCGTGGCCCTTGATGTACTTGGTGACCAGGCGCTCGGCGGTCAACTGCTCGAATTCGTCGGTCTGCGCCAGCGCCCGCGGCAGGTGTATGTAGCCTGGGCCGGGCTCGGCCTGGCGCAGCCGCCCGTAAATCAGGCCCTTGGCCACGTCTGTGCCGACCAGCCACAGCTTGACGCCGCGCGGAATGCGCTGGCCACGCCAGCTCACCTCCACGTCCGACGGCTTGCTCAGGATCGCCTTGCCGCGGGCGCTGGCGCCCTTGACGGCCAGCACGTTCGAGTGGGCGTGGGCGCGCACGTACGCATAGACCTGCTGCGTGTGGTGGCCGCCGGTGTCGATGGCGGCGGCGGTGACCACCAGCTGGCTGCCGCTGGCGTGCAGCAGCGGCGTGCGCCGGCGCTCGGTCAGGGTCGTCCAGGGCGAACCCGGCTGGCCCTCCTCGATCGCGGGGTTGCCGTAGATGATGTCGCGCGCCACCAGCCAAGACTCCTGGCCGCGGCCCCAGGCCCAGGTGCGGTACTCCAGGCGATCGCCCTGCACGTCGACGCCCATGGTCAGCAGCAGGCCGCCGTGCGGCACGGTGCCCAGCTCGTAGGCCTCGGCGCGGCGCGCCAGCTCGTGGCCGGCGACCTTGTCGCCTTGCTCTTCCCAGGTCTCGGCCAGCACGGTGTTGGTGAAGGTCTTCACACGCGACACGTCACCCTGCTTGGCCGCCAACGTCGCCTCGTGCCACTGCGCCACCAGGTCGGCCCAGCTCACCCAGCCCAGCGGGGCGTACAGCGCATTGAGGTGGTAGCCGGTGGCCCGCCCGGGCCGGCTCGACTCGCGGGTGGCCTGCCAGGTGCCGCCGGCCAGCATGGCCGGCTTGTGGTGCTCCTCGATTTCACCGCCGCAGCTGGCGCACACGTAATGCACGCTGGCCAGGTCGGGGGATCCGTCCTCGAGCTTGCGCCAGCGCAGGCCGTGCGGCAGGCCGGCGCCCCACTGCAGCGCCTGGTGGTGGCCGCAGTGCGGGCACGGCACCAGGTAGCGGCGCGCGTCGGTGGCCAGGTAGGCCGCCTCGATGCGGGAAAAGTCCTTGGTCGTGGGCGTGCTGACCTTGAGCACCTTGCGCCGGGCAAAGGTGCTGGTGCGCTTTTCCGCCAGCGCCACCGGGTCGCCCTCCCCGTCCACGTCCAGCGGGTACGCATCGACCTCGTCGAGAAACAAGTACCGCACCGGCATCGAGCGCAGGCTGGCCGCGCTGTTGGCGCCGGACACGACCAGGACGCCGCCGGCAAAGTCCTTCATCAGGGTCGTGTTGGCGTCGTCCCGACTGCGGTTGTCCTGGACCTTGCGGCGCAGCGCCGGGGTCTCGTCGAGCATCGGCGCGATACGCTGGCGAGAAAAGCGCTTGGCCATGTCAGTGGTCGGCTGCACCACCATGACCGGACCGGGCTCGTTGTCGATGATGTAGCCTAGCCAGTTCATGCCGGACTCGGACTTGCCAAGCTGGGCGGCAAACATCACCACCACCTCCTGCACGGTACTGCGCGCCGACAGGTCGTCCATGATCGCGCGCAGGTAGGGCGTGCGTTCCGTGCGCCACGGCCCCGGCTCGCTCGACGCCTTGCCCGACAGCATGCGGAAGCGATCGGCCCACTGGCTGACTGTCACGGACGCCGGCGGCCGCGCGAACTCGGCCAGGACGGCGGCCAGCAGCGCGTCGGCCCGGGCGTCGTCGCCCGTCAACGGATCACGAGCGCCCATCAGGTGACCTCCCCGGTCGCGCCCGACAGCTCCGCGAGCGCCTGGCGCAGCTCGACCTCGAGCAGCTCGGCGACGCGCTCCATGCTTGGCTCGGCGGCCAGCAGCGGCGCCAGGCGCGAGGGGATCTGCAGCAGCGCGTCGCGCGCGGTGGCAATGCGCCGGGCCCAGGCCGAGCGGATCGCGTCGGCGCGGATCAACTGGCCCTCGAGCTCGTCGCGCTTCATTTCTGCGATGGCAGCTTCGGCCGCCTCACGCCGGGCGCGCGAGGCCCAGTAGTCCTCGGGCGCCGCTGGCGCATCGACCTGGCGCGCGACGATCACGGGCGAGGCGGCTGCGGCTACGGGCGGCGCGGCCAGCGGCGCCTGCGCCTCGTCGGCCTCGCGCCTGGCGTGGTCGACGCGCGCTCGGGTGTTGGCCGCCCACTGGATGTCCGCCACCACCGGGTCGATCTTGTCGCCCACCAGGCTGATGCGCCCGCCCTTGACCGCCTTGTGCACGGCCACCGCGCTGACGCCGCGGTGCTTGGCGTACTCCGCCTGAGACATCAGATTAACTTTGGTCATGCGCGCAGGCCTTCGTTAACCTTTTCGTAACCCCAGCCACTAGCGAGATCTCGCGATCGTTTCGACC
>CAYVGD010000014.1:0-19484 GCA_964450095.1 uncultured Polaromonas sp. | reverse complement strand
GGTTTGAAAGGGCGGCCGAATTGAGAGACCAGTTACAGGCGATTGAACAGGTGTGGGCCAAGCAGAATATTGTTTCCCAGCGCCTGGAGGACCAGGATGTGATCGCCCTGGCCCGCGACGGCAACCTGGGGCGGGCGGTGGTGAAGGTCTCGGCGGTCAAACCGCAGCACCGCGTGGTGCGCGCGCCAGCCGTGGTGCTGCACGAGCAGCACGAGCTGCAGCGGCGCTTCCAGGCCGGGGAGCTCGACCGCGACTTCGTGGCCGTGGTGCGCTACCAGGGCCCACGCGCCAACGGGATGCCAGAGCTGCACAAGCTCACGCCGGTGCTGGGCACGCTGCAGGACCGCGGCCACCGCGTGGCCCTGGTCACCGACGGCCGCATGTCCGGCGCCTCGGGCAAGGTGCCGGCGGCCATCCACCTCACGCCCGAGGCGCTGGAAGGCGGCGCGCTCGCCCGGGTGCAGGAAGGCGACATCATCGCCCTGGACTGCGACGCGCAGACGCTCACCCTGGAGGTGGACGAGGCCACGCTGGCCGCGCGCGGCGCCCAGCCGCCTGATCTGTCGGGCCACCACGGCGGCACGGGTCGCGACCTGTTCGCGCTGTTCAGGCAGCACGTGGCCAGCGCCGAAGAAGGCGCATCGCCACTGTGGAGCGCGCCATGAGCAAGAAGCGGCCTGTGAATGCGCAGCAGCCCCTGGGCGCGGTACCCCCACGAGCGAGGAACGGTCGATGAATTCGCAACAGCAAACGCGTACGGCCCCCTTGATGAACGCGGGGCAGACCACGGGTGCGGACACATCCACGGGTGCAGGCCTATCCATGGGTGCAGGCCCATTCACGAGCGCGGAGCAATCCATGAGCGCGGAAGGTTCCCCAAGCTTTGGGCAGGCCGCCGCCGCGCTGGCGCCGCTGCCGGCTTTTGCATCGCGCATCGTGCCAGTGCTGGTGATCCGCCGGCCCGAGCAGGCCGTGCCGCTGGCGCAGGCGCTGCTGGCCGGCGGCATCGACGTGATGGAGATCACGCTGCGCCACCCGGCGGCGCTGGCGGCCATCGCCGCCGTGGCCCGCGCCGTGCCGGAGGTCTGCGTGGGTGCAGGCACCGTCACGCGCGCGGCCGAGATGCAGGCCGTGCGCGATGCGGGCGCGCGTTTTGCGCTGTCGCCCGGCATGACGCCCGCACTCCTGCAAGCCGCGCGAGAGACAGGCCTGCCCTTCGTGCCCGGCGTGATGACCGCCAGCGAAGCGATGCTGGCGCGCGAACAAGGCGCGCAGCTGCTCAAGCTCTTTCCGGCACGGCAGGCGGGCGGCTGCGACCTGCTGCGCGCCTGGGCGGCGCCGCTGCCGGACCTGCGCTTTTGCCCCACGGGCGGCATCACGCCGGCCGAGCTCGCCGACTACCTGGCCCTGCCGAACGTGGCCCTGGTGGGCGGCTCCTGGCTGGCACCGCCTGAACTGGTGGAGGCCGGCCGCTGGGCCGAGATCACGCAGCTGGCGCGCGAGGCCACGCTGGTGGCCAAGCGGGTGGCCGAACAGGTTGCCCCGCCGGTGAACGTGACGGCGAACGGGCCGGCGACTGCGCACCCGACTGCGCACCCGACTGCGCACCCGACTGCGCACGCGACTGCTCACGCGAATGCACTGCCCACTGCGCTGCCCACCACGGTCTCAGCGGATCCTGCAACTGCATCTGCACTTGCTACTGCTCCTGCTCCTGCTCCTGCTCCTGCATCTGCATCTGCATCTGCATCTGCGTCTGAATCTGCGTCTGCAACTGCTCCCGCGCCACAGACCGTCTTGCCGCCTGCGCCATCCAAGGCGCCGCAGACCGCAAGCCCCACGGCACCTCCGACAGCGCGACAAGCTGCACAGGACGATGCGCCCGGGCCGGGTGCGCCGGAACAGCCCACGCCGGGAAGCGGCACGGCCCCGGAGGGCGGCGGTGTTTGAGTCGGTCGCGCCGGGCTCGGCGGGCGGGAACCATCCGCGCTGGCTGGGCGACATCGGCGGCACGCACGCGCGTTTCGGCTGGCAAGCGGCGCCAGGCGCTGCGATCGAACGGGTGCGGGTGCTGCGCTGCGCAGACCACGCCAGCCTCGAAGACGCGGCGCGCCACTACCTGGCGCTGGAAAGTCTGTCCGTGCCGCCCTGCGCTGCCTTCGGCGTGGCCACGGCCGTGACCGGCGACGCGGTGCGGCTCACCAACCTGGACTGGCACTTTTCCATCGAGACGCTGCGCCAACGGCTGGGCCTGAAGCGCCTGGTGCTGCTCAACGACTTCACGGCACTGGCCCTGGCGCTGCCGCAGCTGGCACCGCAGGACCTGCGCCAGGTGGGCCGCGGCACGGCGCAGCCCGGCCAGCCCCTGGCGCTGCTGGGGCCGGGCACGGGCCTGGGTGTGTCGGGGCTGCTGCCGGCACCGGGCGGAGGTTGGCTGGCGCTCAGCGGTGAAGGCGGCCACGCGAGCCTTGCGGCGCAGACGCCGCTGGAGTTCGCGCTCCTCCAGCGGCTGGCGCAGCGGCATGGCCATGTCTCGGCCGAGCGCGTTCTTTCCGGTCCAGGCCTGCTGGCGCTGAGCGGGGCGTTGGCAGACCTGCGAGAAGAGCGGGCCGGCGCGGCGGTGCCCACCACCGCCACGGGGCCAGCCGCCTCCACCACTTCCACCACTTCCACCACTTCCACCACTTCCACCACGTCCACCACGTCCACCACCTCCACCACCAACTCCTCCTCCGAGGTCGACTCCGACACCAGCATCTCATCCGCTGCCGCCGACACCCCCACCGCGCCAGCCGCAGGAACGGCGGTGGCAGGGCCTTTCGCCACAGCCGCCGAACTCACCGAGGCGGCGATGGAGCGCAGCGACCCGCTGGCCACCGAGACGCTCCAGCTGTTTTGCGGCTGGCTGGGGAGCCTGGCGGGCGATTTGGCGCTCACGCTGGGCGCGCACGGCGGCGTGTACCTGGGCGGCGGCATCGCGCCCCGGCTCGGAAGCTTCCTCGACGCCTCGCCCTTTCGCGAGCGCTTCGAGGCCAAGGGCCGCTTCTCGGCCTACCTGGCACGCATCCCCACCTGGGTGATCACGCGCCCGACCTCGCCCGCGCTGGAAGGCGCCGCCGCAGCACTGAGCCGCTGAGCGGCGGGGGCGCGATGCTGACTCGCTGTCTTGGTGTAAAGCTGTCTACCCGCCTCCCTGCCACCCCGACTCGCTGCCTGAGTGCCTGAGTGCCTGACTGCCTTGCAGACTCGCCGCCCTGCCGCCCTGCCGCCCTGCCGCCCTGCCGCCCTGCCGCCCTGCCGCCCTGCCACCCTGCCACCTTGATGCCTTGATGCCGAACCGCGGAGCCGCCGCGTCGCCGCGTCGCATCGGCAGAGGGCCGGAACGCCGAGGCGCTGCGGCTGCGCTGCGCGTCAGAGGTTCACCCGGGCCTGGAGAAAGCAGCTTCGCTGCGGGTGCGATGGCCATCCCAGTGGCGCTCGCCAGTGAACTTATCAATGTCTGCGGCGAGGCGGGTGGTCTTGCTGAGCTGGTGGCGCAGCCGCAGATCCAGCATGGTGAAGCAGTTCAGCCCCATGTGGGTGGGGCAGCGGCCTGGCGGCAACGGAAGGATCTCAGCCGCGCGAGGGGCGCGTGCGTCGGGCGCGCGCAGCCCCGACCGGCTGGACGGGCTTGCCCTCGGAAGGCGACTTGCCAGCGGCCTTGCCCGCCGCCTTCGGCTTCTGGACCGCCGGCGGGGGCTCGGCCGCGGCATCGCGGGCGCGCTCCAGCCACTGCAGCGACTCCAGGTGCTGCAGCATGTGGCGCAGGTAGTCGGGCGAGAGGGCCTGCATGCGCTCCAGGGCTTCGAGCACCAGCGCGTGCGAATTGAGCGGGCCGGCCTTGACCGGCTGGCGGGCGCGGGCCAGCGCCAGGCGGTCCTGCGACTGCCGCTGGCCCCACACGCGGCGGAAGGCCCGCACGCTGGCGAGTTCCTCGCGGCCGGCGGCGTGTTCGGCAGGCTCCGCGCCGCGCACCGTGGGCGAGGCCTGGTCGATCTGCTGCCTCAAGCCACTGAGCGCTGGCGGCGCCGTGCGCGGCAGCGCCCGGACGCGCAGCCGGGCCAGGCCGCGCAGGTCGCCGGTGGCCTGCAGCGCGCGCAAGCCGCGCGACAGCGTCGGCTCGGCCTGCACCAACGCTGCGCCCTGCACGGCCAGCGCCTGGCGGGTGGACTCCATGCGTCGCGCCAGGTCGGCCATCAGCGTGGGCAAGCGCGCGGCCAGCCGGGCTTGCACCCGGGCCTCCTGCCGGGCGGCCCGGCGCACCAGGGCCTGCAGTTGCGCAACGCCCAGCGCATCGGCGCGCCACACCCCCTCGCGCCGCCAGGCCTCGAGCTGCTCGCCGGCCTCTGCGAGCAGGCGGGCAGGCTCGGCCGGGGTACCAGGCTCGGCCGGGGTGCCAGGCTCGGGTAGGGTGCCAGGCTCGGCCGGGTGGGCTTCAGGTGCGGCGGGGCGGTTCATGGCCGGAGGGGCGCGGAGGACCGGGTGGACGCTGCGGTGGCGGCCGCAGCCTGCGGCGATGGGGCGGTCGCGCCCTGCGGCGATCGCACGGCCGCCTGCGCCGCTGGAGAGGATCCACCCTGCGCCGCTGCAGACATCCCGCCCGGCGCCGCCGCGGCGGCCCGGCCCTGGGCAGCCGCGGGTGGGCCGGCCTGGCTGGCACCGCGCGGCACCGGCGCGATCTCGACGCGCCGGTTGAGCGTGCGGCCCCTTTCGCTGTCGTTCGGTGCCACCGGCTGCTCGGCGCCGAAAGCGGCGGCAAACACCTGGCCGGGCGGCATGCCTTCTTCGATGAGGGCGCGCGTGACGGTGAGCGCGCGCTGCGCCGACAGCTCCAGGTTGTCGTCGAAGCGCCGCTTGGCGCCGACGATGGGCTTGTCGTCCGTGAAGCCGCTGACCATCAGCATCTCGCCGCGCTCGCCCAGGTAAATGCGCAGCGGCTGCACCAGGCTGCGCAGCAGTTGCCGGCCTTCGGGGCGCAGCTGGTCGGAGTTGAGCGCGAACAGCACGCTGCCGCTGATGCCGATGCGGCCGTTGGCCAGCGTCACGCGGCCGCTGGCCAGTGGCACGGCCAGGGCTTTTTCCAGGGCCATGCGCCGATGCTCCTCGGCCTGGCGGCGACCCACCTCGGCCTGCAGGCTGGACACCAGGTCCAGCTGCGACAGCAGCACACCCAGCAAGACGAGCACGAAGGCGCCCACGAGGCCGGACATCAGGTCGCCGAAGGCGGTCCACACCGGCGCGGTGGCCGCGCCATCGTCGGAGCCGTCGATGTCGAATTCGCCGCTGCTCACGCGCGCGCCCTGTCTTCGTCCAGGGCCAGCAGCCGCTCGGGCGGGGCCTTGAGTTGCTGCAGGCCCTCGAGGATGCCCTGCTGCGAGCTGATGCTCAGGTCGATGACCTCACGCGCCTGCGCCACGTAGTAGGCCAGCTGCTCGTCGCTGCGCGCGGTGGAGCGCGCCAGCGCCGCCTCGATGCGCTGCAGGCCTTCGAGCAGCTGGTCGCTGCCGGCCTGGAACTGCTGCACGCCCTGGGTGAAGGCCTCGCCCAGGCTGGCCAGCTCCACGGCGCCCGCGCCCAACTGCGCGGCGGCGTCCTGGGCCTGGCCGGCGTGCTGGGCCAGCAACTGGCCGAAGCGCTCACCGGCCTGCGCCATCACGGCGCCGGCCGAATGCACCAGCGACTCGACGGCGGCGCGCTGCTCGCCGGTGGCCTGGTTCACCGAGGCCAGCAGTTCGCCCAGGCGGGCCAGCAACGAGGTGCGCTCTTCAAGCGCCAGGTTGTCGCGTTCGGCCATGCGGCTCATCTCGGCGCGCAGCTGGGAAATCACGCCGGCAGCAGCCTGCGGCACTTCGGAAGCGGTGTGCAGCAGGCGAGACAGGGGCGCCTCGAGCGAGGCGCCCAGGTGCGCCAAGTGCTGGGCCACGGCAGCTTCCAGCGCGCCCAGGCGCTCGACCGCGGCCTGACCGCGCGCGGCTTCCTCGCCGCGCAGCGCCGCCAGCTCGGTGCGCCAGAGCGCGGCCAGCTGGTCCATGCGCTGGCCGTGCTCGGCATGCCAGCGCGCTTCGCCCTCGGCGCGGCTGCGCACCAGCTCCTCGGAGCGGCTGAGCAGACCCGCCGCGCCTTCCAGCGTGCGGCCGGCCTGCTCGCCCACGCGCTGGGCCACCTCGCCGGCGGTGTGCTCGAGCCGCTGGGCCACGGCAGCTGCGGTGTGTTCCAGGCGCTGGGCCACATCCTGGGCGGCCTGCGAAAGCTGCTGGCTGAAGCCTTCGTGCTGCGCCAGGGCCTGCGCGGCCGCCTGCTGCCAGTGCAACTGGAGGTCGGCGACGGCGCCCTGGAGCGCGGCGGACCAACCGGCCAGGCGCTGCGCCTCGGCACCGGCCTGCTGCGCCTGGGCCTGGGCCAGCTGGTCCTGCAGCTGCGCCAGCAGCTGGGCGCTGCGCTCTTCGAAGGTCTGGCCGAAGGCCTGCAGGCTGGCCTCGAGCCGGTCGGCCGCGGCGTCGGCACGGCGCTGCTGCGCCTCCTGGGCGGCCGTCCAGGCCTGGGCTGTGCTGGCCGAGGCCGCCTCGAAGCGGCGCGACAGCGCATCCACCTGCGCCTGCCCCTGCTCGGCCAGGCGCGCGTGCAGCGCGTCGGAGGACTGAACCACCTGCGCCATCGCGCCCGAGACCAAGGGGGCCAGGGTGTCACCTGCGGCGCGTGCGCCGGCGGCCAGGCTCTGCTCGAGCGAGCGGCCGACCGAGCCGGCCAGGCCCGTGAAGGCCTCCTGGGTGTGGCGCTGCAGCGCCTCGTGGCGCGCGAGCAGCTGCGTGTCCAGGCGCTGGCTGCGCTCGTCGATGCGGTCCATCAGCGCCTGCAGCTGGGCCACCACCTGCGGCAGCGCGTCGGCCTGGGCCTGCAGCGCGGCCAGCGACGCCTCGCGCTGGTGGGCAGGCGAGAAAGGCCGGAGGGCGCCTTCGCCGCACGCATCGAGCCGGCGGGCCAGTTCCAGGCGCTCGCGGCGGGCCAGCGCCGACATCAGGCCCAGCAGGGCCGAAGCGGCAACGCCGGCCACCGAGGTGCCGAACGCCAGGCCCAGGCCCTTGATGGGCTCGGCCAGCGCGCCGCGCATGGCCGACAGGTCGGCCGAGGCCTCCAGCGCGAACACCGCGCCCTGGAAAGTGACCACCATGCCCAGGAAGGTGCCCAGCATGCCCAGCATGACCAGCAGGCCCACGAGGTACGGGGTGAGGGCCGGGCCGGGCAGCGCGCGGGGCTGGCCCTCGACGCGGGCGCGCACCGCGGGCCGCAGGGCCGCGGGCACCCGCTCGAGCCAGGCCTGCAGCCCGGACGGCGGCAGCGCCTGGGGCGTGGCGGCCAGCTCGCCCAGCGCGGCAGACAGCGCAGCGCTGGCCGCACGGAACTGGTGCAGCTCCCAGGCGCCCAACACGAAGACGGCGGCGATCACGGCCGTCATGGCCAGCGCCAGGGCCTGCGTGCCCACGAAGCCCCAGGCCACCCAGGCCAGGATCACCAGGCCCAGGACGAAGGCCGATTCAAACAGTCGCTTGCTCATGAAGATGGTTTTTCAGTTCGGAGGTCAGCGCGGCCAGAAGGCCCGCCACGGGTTCAAGACGCAGGTCGAGCTCGGCCAGGAGGGCCTGCTGCCAGTCGGCGGTGAAGGCATCCAGCCAGGCGGTGGGCGCGGCCGGGGCGGCATCCGGTGGCGCGGCTTCCAGCGCCAGGAGCGTCTGGGGATCGGCGCCGGCCTGGGGGTCGGGGGGCCGGGCCTGCGCCGGGCGCAGCTGCCGGAAGCGGCGGGCCAGCAGGGGGGGAAGCGCGGCCAGCAGCTGTTGCTCGCGGGCGGCCAGTACCTGCTGCAGGACCGCATCGAGCGCGGCGATCTGGCGCAGCCGCGGCGAGCCTTGCGACAGCGTGCGGCGGACCTGCTCGCGCAGGGGGCCCAGCATCTGGTCCATGTGGCGCTGCAGTTCGGTGTGGCGGCGCACGAAGGCGGCCTCGCCCGGGTCGTCCGGCTGGGCGGCCAGGGCGCGGGGGTCCTGGCCGATGGCGTGGGCGAGCGCGCCCCGCACGCGCTGCACCTGCGCCTCCAGCTCGGCCAGCGTCGAAGCCTTGAGCGCCCCCGCGCTGGCCGGCGCGCCACCGCGCAGCGCCTGCAGCGCCGACTGCAGCCGGATGGCGTCAAAGGCGCTGACCCACAGGCCCAGGTGCTCGGCAAAGTCCAGGCCCGGCTGGCCCGGCCCGGCCGGTGGCGCCAAGCCCCAGGCACCGAGCAGGCGCACCAGGCGGGAACTGCTGAAATCGCTGCGCAACAAAAATCCTTCGCACCCCGGGGGTGCCTTGCGGAAGGTCCGGACCAGCGCGGCAGGGGCGCGCCCGGGCAAACCCCGTATTAGAAACGATCCTCCCGCCCGGCCCACCCACCGTGCGCTGGCACCGGTGCCAAGCTGCCCGCGCCACCGGCGTGGCCCGTGCCGGGTCCTGCCCTGGTCCTGCTCCGTGCCCCGTTCCTAACCCGTTACTGCCCTTTTTCTGCCCAGGTCCTGCTCCGGTTCTGCTCTGGTTCTGCTCCGGTTCTGCTCCGGTTCTGCTCCGGTTCTGCAACGGTTTTGCTCTGTTGCCGCATGGGTGCCGCTGGGGTGACGCCATGCTGCTTCCCTTGTGCCGCGCTCGTGCTGCTTTTGCCTTGCGCCAGTACCGCGCCGAGGCCACCCCTGTCCCCACCCCCCGACCACCTCTCCCCCCCGACAAGCTGCCCGCCCACGGCCGGCCCCCGCAAGCTCATCTGCTACGCTTGGCGCCGCCATGCGACCGACCCCTGCGCTGCCTGCCGTGATGTCCCCCTTGAAGCCGTTCGCGCGGGTCCCCCTGCGCCCCTGGAAAGGCCTCATGCGCCTGGCGATGGCGGCATCGGTCCTGGCCCTGGCGCTGCTGCTGGCGGGCTGCGCGCCCGAACGCGGCGTCATGGACCACGAAACCGTGCGCATCCCCTCGCTGGGGCCGGCCTCGGGCACGGCGCCCATGGTGCGCATGAACGCCCAGGAACTGCCGGACGCGCCCGTGGTGCACCGGCAGGTCAAGGACGAGTACTACAGCTGTGCCGGGCTGGTGGGCGAGTGGTTCCTGCAGCTGGTGGTGGCCGAGATGAACTTCCTGGCGCGCCAGGAGGGGCTGGACCGGGTGGACGGCAGCGCCTGCGCGGTCAGCCGCGGGTTCGCGGGCGTGGAGTCGGGCCGCATCAAGATCCACCTGTTCCGCGATGCCACGGACGCCAACGAATGCATCTTCCGGCGACGCTGCAGCATCGCGCGCAACGTGACGCTGATCACCACCCAGGTGGCGGTGCTGCGCTCTTACTTCCTGTCGGACCTGACCGGGCCCGGGTACGTGCGCCACTGCCTGGCGCCGCCCGATCTCTGGCACAAGAGCGTGAGCTGCGAGTTCATCGGCAAGGCCGCGGCGCTGGGGCTGAAGGACGGCTCCTGAGCCTGAAAGCGCGCCCTGCCTGCGGGCAGGAGCCGCTCAGGCGCGTGCCCAGCACACCGCGAACCAGCCGCGGTCGTCCTGCCAGGTGCGCTCCAGCGCGAAACCTGCATTCGCCAGCAGGGCCTTGAGCGCGGGTAGGGTCCACTTGTGCGAGCGCTCCGTGTGGATGCGCTCGCCGGCGGCGAACCGGCGCCCGCCTCCGGGCCAGCGCACCTGCAGCGCGCGGCGGGCCACCAGGTGCATCTCCATGCAGCTTTCGCGCGGGTTGAATTCGGCGCAATGCCGCCAGTCGGCCACATGGAAGTCGCTGCCCAGCCGGCGGTTGACGTGGCGCAGGATGTTGAGGTTGAAGGCCGCGGTCACGCCCAGCGCGTCGTCGTAGGCGCTTTGCATCAGCTCGGCGGGCTTGAGCAGGTCCACGCCCAACAGCAGGCCGCCGCCCGTGCATTGCGAGCGCGCCTGCTCCAGCAGCGACAGGGCCTCTGGCGCCTGGAAGTTGCCCAGGCTGGAGCCCGGGTAGAACAGCACGCGCGGACCAGGCACCTCGGCCGCGTCCAGCTGCAGTCGGCGGGAGAAATCCTGCGCCAGGGCCTGCATGGGCACATCCGGATGGCGGGCCTGCAGGGCCTCCAGCGCCTGGGCGAGGAAACCGGCCGAAATGTCGACCGCCACGTAGCGCGCGGGCTTGAACACCGGCAGCAGCGAGGCGGCCTTGCGGCAGTTGCCCGCCCCCAGGTCGACCAAGGTCATGCCTTGGGGCATCAGCCGGGCCATGGCGACCGCGTGGCGCGCGAAGATGGCGGCCTCGGTGCGCGTGAGGTAGTACTCGGGCAGTTCGGTGATGGCTTCGAACAGCCGCGAACCCAGCGGGTCGTAGAAGAACTTGGCCGGAATGCAGGCCCGGGGCGCCATGAGCCCGGCTTGCAGTTCCTCGATCACCTGCTGGAGGTTGACCTCGGGCGCAGCTGCGGGGGCATGCCGGGGCAGGTCCACGGCGGGCACCCCCCCCACCCGCTCCTGCGCCCGGCCCTGGGGCTGTGCCTGACCGCCGGTGGCCTGACCGTCGAGGCGAACCGCACCCTGCCCAGCCGATGGCTGCGGCGGCGTCTCCGCCAGCGCGGCGGGCCGCCGGGGTGCGGGGCCTGGGTCGGCAGCGGGATGCGACGTGTGTGCCGCATGTGCCGCCTGTGCTGCATGCACCGCATGTGCCTCGTGCGCCTCATGCGCTTCGCGCCGGGCCGGGGGTGGCGCATCCGCTGCGGCAGGCGACGGGTCGGCCAGGCCGCGGCCGGAGGGTTCATGCATCTGGCTGGGCTGTGGGCCCGGGTCGCGGTGGGGGTTGCGGACGAGTTGGAGGTTCGGGGCGCCGGGGGCAGAAGGCATCATGTCTGCAAGCCTAGGTGGCGGCTGGGCCGCAGCTTGTCAGTGGGAAGCCCGGCGCCGGCGCAGTGACGACCTTGCGCCGTGGGCAGGCTCAGGAGGGTTGCAGCGGCGATGGCCGCGGGGCCGTCGGCGCAGCCGGGCGGGCCGGTGCCGCGGGCGCGGCCGAGCCGACGGATTCGCTGCAGTAGGCAAAGAAGGCCTCGAGCTCCTTGCCCTTGTCGAACACCGCATCCGCGCCCAGCGCCAGGGACCGGCGCCGGATGTCGGGCGTGGCGTAGTTGGTGAGCACCACGATCTTCTGCCAGGGCTGGCGCCCCCGCAGGCTCTGCACCACGCCCAGGCCGCTGCCCTGCAGGAGGAACAAATCCACCACGGCCAGAGACCAACCCTGGCGGTTCGCCAGCAGCCAGTCGGTGGCCTCCTGCTCCGTGCCGCTGGAGCCGCTGACCTCCAGCTGGGCGAATTCGCGCAGCATGGCGGTCAGGCCCTGCCTCACCGCATCGTTGTCTTCAACCAGATAGATCATGGGAGCCCAGCCGCCGGACCCTGGACCGGCCACGACGAATGTACACCGCCATGCCCGGCAGCTTCACCGCTGACAAGGGCGGATACAAGTGTGAGTTCGGTATCGGTCTGTCAGAAGGGTAAGGATGAGCTTGTTCGCAGCTGATCCGTAGGTACCATGCACGCCAGGCCTAGCCGCACCGCCCACCCGAGGCCCCGCCCCGGACTGCAACCACCCTGCCGGCGCGGCACCTGACCGGTTCCGGCCGGGCACACCGTCCACCCGCCCGGCGCTACCGCTCTTTTTGCTCACCCCCCTCCTTTGCCATGAACGACCTCACCCGCCCCGCCACCCTGACCCTGCACGAGGAGGCGTCCCGCTATGCCCTGCTGCGGCGGCTCACGCCCACGCTGCGCCACCACATGGCCGGTGAATTCCAGCCCATCGGCATGATGGCTGCGCTCCTGGAGCGGCGGGTGCAGAACCCCAACCCGGACCTGGCCAACCTGAAGGAAAACTGCGTCTCCATCGGCAACCTCTCGCGGCACGCCGCGGAGACCTGCGCCAGCTTGATGAGCTGGGTGGCGCCGCGCTCGCCGTCGGACGTGGCCGTCAGCGCCGGCATTGCCGAGTGCGTGAACCTGCTGTCCACCAGCCTGCGCTTTCGGGGCTTCGTGCTGAGCAACACGGCGCCCGAGATCGATGCACGCGTGGCCTGCACCGCCATCCGCAGCGTGCTGACCGCCGCGCTTTTGGCCCTGAGCGACGGCGCGCGCGACCCGGCCGACCTGCAGGTGAGCGCGCAACTCGAGGGCGGCCAGGTGCACATTGACCTGGGCCTGCAGACCGTGACCGACCGGCCCGCCGACAACCGGCCCAGCGACGAGTACCGGGCGCTGACCTGGCATGACGTCGAGGCCCTGGCCGCAGCCGAAGGCGTGGGCCTGCGCCGCGACGGCGCGGCCGTGCGCCTGACGCTGACCCCGCGCACCGCCTGAACGCACGGCCCGCAGGCCGGGCGCGCGGCTTGAGGCGGCGGACCCGCGTGCGCGGCTTCCGAACCCGCGGCGGCGCAGCGGGCTCGGGCGGGCGTTGCCTTCGTCCTACGCGGCCATGCGCGGGCGCTCCACAGCAGCGGCTGGAGCGGGTATGGAAAGTGAGGGCTGGATCCCGGCTGCGGGGTCTGCCCCGTCACCGACCAGAGGAAACACCCCATGGCCACACGAGCACCCGCCAAGAAGGCAAGCGCCGCGAAAAAATCCGCCGCATCCAAGAAAGCCCCCGCCCGCCCCGCCGCCCGCCAGAAGGACGCTTGCGACCTGCTGGATGCGGACCACAAGGCAGTGCGAAAGCTGTTCGACGAGTTCCGCTCGCTCACCGAAAGCCGCGCCCGCAGCGCCCAGGCCAAGAAGCGTGAATTGGCTGAGCGCATCTGCATGGAGCTGACCGTGCACACCCAGATCGAGGAAGAGATCTTCTACCCGGCCGCGCGCGGTGCGATCAAGGACAAGTCGCTGCTGAACGAGGCCACGGTCGAGCACGACTCGGCCCGCGAACTGATGGCCAAGATCCGCGCCATGGAAGAAGGTCATGACATGTTCGATGCCACGGTGCTGGTGCTGGCCGAGTACGTGGACCACCATGTCAAGGAAGAACGCAGCGAGCTGTTTCCCAAGATGCGCCAGACGCGGGTGAACCTCGTGGCCCTGCGCGACGAGCTGGAGCAGCGGCGCATGCAGCTGATGGAGCAGATGCAGGAGCAGGCCGAGACCGAGGAGGTCTGAGCCCCGCCCACCGCGCGGCGCCGTGCACCGGCGGCTGGCCTGCGGCCGCGGACCACCGCACCCGGCCAGCCCCCGCGGCCGATGGCCCGCATCCTGTACCCGCCCCGGGGCAACGCGCCGCCCTCCCCGGCCTGGCCTGGCCGGTGTGCCCAGGCACCGTCCCGCCGCGCACGCACCACGCACGCCCCCGCGCCCGACTCAGCGTACCCCGCATCCCATGACTCATCCAACCCCACCCGCCCCTGAAGCACTCGCCCTCTGGGGCGGCATCGAATGCACCGTGGTGCGCGTGGGCGAGACCTTTCGCAATCAGGCCGAGGAAACCGGCCACCACGCGCGACTGGACGACCTGGACCGCATCGCCGCCCTGGGGCTGCGCACCCTGCGCTACCCGGTGCTGCTGGAGACCGTGGCACCGAACCACCCGGACGAATGCGACTGGCGCTGGCACGACGCGCGCCTGGCGCGGCTGCGGAAGCTGGGCGTCTCGCCCATCGTGGGCCTGGTGCACCATGGCAGCGGCCCGGTGCATGCCAGCATGAACCAGCCGCACTTTGCCGAAGCGGTGGCTCGGCATGCCGAGCGCGTGGCGCGCCGATACCCGTGGGTGACGCAGTTCACGCCGGTGAACGAGCCGCTGACCACGGCGCGTTTTTCGGGCCTGTACGGTCACTGGTATCCGCATGGCCGCAGCATCGCCAGCTTCCTGCGCTTGCTGGTCAACGAGTGCCGCGCCGTGGTGCTGTCCATGCAGGCGATCCGCCGCATCACGCCCGAGGCGCAGCTGGTGCAGACCGAGGACCTGGGCAAGACCTTCAGCACCGAACCCCTGGCCGCGCAGGCCGAACACGAGAACAGCCGCCGCTGGCTGAGCTTCGACCTGCTGTGCGGCCGGGTGGATGCGGCGCATCCGTGGTGGAAGCTGTTCATGGAGGCGGGCGTCTCGGCGTCCGAGATGGCTTTCTTCCGCGATGCCGCTTGCACGCCCGACATCCTGGGCATCAACCACTACCTCACCAGCGAGCGCTTCGTGGACCACCGGCTGGGGCACTACCCCAGCATGGCCGGCCAGCACAACGGCCGCTACGTGGACCTGGAGGCCGTGCGCATGGACCTGCCCGAATCGGAGCTGGGCCCCGAGGCCCGGCTGCGCGAGGCCTGGGAACGCTACCGCCTGCCCCTGGCCGTGACGGAGGCGCACCACGGCTGCAGCCGAGACGACCAGCTGCGCTGGCTCATGGAGGTGTGGCGTGCCGCCGAGCGCCTGCGCAGCCAGGGCGTGGACCTGCGCGCGGTGACCGTGTGGTCCCTGCTGGGCGCCGTGGACTGGAACACGCTGCTGGTCGAACGCAAGGGCTTTTACGAGCCGGGCGCCTTCGATGTGCGCTCCACGCCGCCGCGCCTGACGGTGCTGGGCCAGGCAGCGCAGAGCCTGGCCACCACCGGCGACTTCCAGCACCCGGTGCTGGACCGGCCCGGCTGGTGGAAGCGCGAGGAGCGCTTTTACAAGCCACGGCCACGCAGCAGCCGGCTGCGCGTGGTGGGGTCGCCCCGGCGGCTGCTCATCACCGGCGCCACGGGCACGCTGGGCCAGGCGTGCGCGCGCATCTGCGACCACCGCGGCCTGGACCACGACCTGCTGCGCCGCCAGGACATGGACATCGCCGACCCCGCATCGGTGCGCGCGGCGTTGCACAACCTGCGGCCCTGGGCCGTGGTCAACACCGCGGGCTACGTGCGCGTGGCCGATGCGGAGCGCGAGTCGGCGCGCTGCTTCCGCGAGAACGCCCAGGGCGCGGCCGTGCTGGCCACGGCCTGCGCGGAGCTGGGCATCCCGTACGTGTGCTTCTCCTCGGACCTGGTGTTCAGCGGCCGGCTGGGCCGGGCCTACCGCGAGAGCGACCCGGTCGATCCGCGCAACATCTACGGCCGCAGCAAGGCCGAGGCCGAGCAGCAGATCCTGCAGCTGCACCCGGGCGCCCTGGTGGTGCGCACCAGCGCCTTCTTCGGCCCCTGGGACGTGTACAACTTCGCGCACGCCACCCTGAGCAGCCTGGCGGGCGGCCAGCCGGTGCTGGCCAGCGCGGCCACCGTGTCACCCACCTACGTGCCCGACCTCGCGCACGCGGTGCTGGACCTGCTGGTGGACGGCGAGGCCGGCCTGTGGCACCTGACCAACCGCGGCGAGGTGAGCTGGCACGAGTTCGCCCGCATGCTGGCGCGCGAGGCCGGACTGGACCACGGCGCCATCGAGCCGCTGGACGACCACCCGCACGGGGAGGCACCCAACACCGCGCTGGTGAGCGAGCGGGGCCTGGTGATGCCCGGCCTGGACCACGGCGTCAACCGCTACCTGCACGACAGCCGCGAACTCTGGCGCGCCGCAGCCGGCCGCGGCCTGGCCTGAGGCGTTCAGGAACCCTTGACCGGGATGGGTGCCGCGCGGTCCACGGGCACAGCGGTCACGCTGTTCTGCGGCGAGCCTTCGATGAGACGCTCGGAGTAGGTGAGGTAGACCAGGGTGTTGCGCGGCCGGTCCACCATGCGCACGATGCGCAGCTTCTTGAACACGATGGACATGCGCTCGCTGAACACCTCCTCCTGCGCCGGCAGAGGAGAGGCAAAGCCGATGGGTCCCACCTGGCGGCAGGCGATCGAGGCCTCGGCCCGGTCCTCGGCCAGGCCCAGGCCGCCCTTGATGCCGCCGGTCTTGGCGCGCGAGACATAGCAGGTCACGCCCTTGACGCGCGGGTCGTCATAGGCCTCGACGATGACCTTGTGGTCTGGCCCCAGCAGCTGGAAGGCGGTGTCGACTTCGCCCACGCGCTGCGCCTGCGCGCTCAGGGCGGCGGAGCAGGCCACACCGGCCAGGGTGAGGCGGAACAGGTCATGCAAGGTCATGGGGTTCTCCTGGGATGGGCTTTGCCGCCAACCGGCCGGACGCTTGCAGGCCGGGCGCTTGCGGGCCGGTGGCGATGCAGGGTCGGGGCAGGTGGATGCCCGGTGGAAGTCCGATGCAAGTCCAGGTGCACGGACGCGCTTTCTAGAATCATACGCAGCACCTTCGCTCATCCACGAGGCTTTGAACCATGCACCGCAGTGCGCTTGTCCTGTTTTCTGGTGGCCAGGATTCCACCACCTGCCTGGCCCAGGCGCTGTCGCGCTACGAGCGCGTGGAGACCCTGGCCTTCGACTATGGCCAGCGGCACGTGGTGGAACTCCAGGCGCGGCTGCAGGTGCTGGCGCAGTTGCGTGAGGGCTTTGCCGCCTGGGCGCCGCGCCTGGGCGAGGACCACCTGCTGGACGTGGCGGTGCTGGGCCAGGTGAGCGAGACCTCGCTCACCCGAGACGTGGCCTTCGCCATGGAAAGCTCGGGCCTGCCCAACAGCTTCGTGCCGGGGCGCAACCTGCTGTTCCTCACGCTGGCCGCAGCCCTGGCCTACCGCCGCGGGCTGGACGTGCTGGTCACCGGCGTGTGCGAGACCGACTATTCCGGCTACCCGGACTGCCGCGACGACACCATGAAGGCCATGCAAATCGCGCTGTCGCTGGGCATGGACCGGCGGCTTTTGATCGAGACGCCGCTGATGTGGCTGGACAAGGCCCAGACCTGGGAACTGGCCGAGGCACTGGGTGGACAGGCGCTGGTGGAGCTGATCGTGGAGCACAGCCACACCTGCTACCTGGGCGACCGCGAACACCGCCACGAATGGGGCTGGGGCTGCGCAAGCTGCCCGGCCTGCGAACTGCGCGCCAGGGGCTGGGAGCGCTACCGCGGCGGCTGAGGTCAACGCCCCCGGGGACCGACCTCGCGCCGCGCATCGCCCAGGGGCTGGATGCCTACTGAAAAGCGACTTCAGAGAAGCTGCGCAGCTTGCGGCTGTGCAGCTGCGAGGCGCCCAGCGCGCGCAGCAGCTCCACCGTGCGGATGCCGATGCGCAGGTGCTGGTCCACGCGCTCGCGGTAGAAGTGGTTGGCCATGCCGGGCAGCTTGATCTCGCCGTGCAGCGGCTTGTCGCTCACGCACAGCAGGGTGCCGTAGGGCACGCGGAAGCGAAAGCCGTTGGCGGCGATGGTGGCGCTTTCCATGTCCAGCGCCACGGCGCGGCTTTGCGAGAAGCGCCGCTGCGGCTGGTTGCCCGGCAGCAGCTCCCAGTTGCGGTTGTCGGTGGAGGCCACGGTGCCCGTGCGCATGATGCGCTTCAAGTCCGGGCCTTCCAGGTGCGTCACTTCCTCGACGGCGCGCTGCAGCGCCTGCTGGATCTCGGCCAGCGCCGGGATCGGCACCCACAGCGGCAGTTCCTCGTCGAGCACGTGGTCCTCGCGCACGTAGCCGTGGGCCAGCACGTAGTCGCCCAGTTGCTGGCTGGCCCTGAGGCCCGCGCAGTGGCCCAGCATGATCCAGGCGTGCGGCCTGAGCACGGCCACGTGGTCGGTGATGTTCTTGGCGTTGGCCGGCCCCACGCCGATGTTGACCATGCTGATGCCAGAGCGGTCGGCGCGCAGCAGGTGGTAGCCCGGCATCTGCGGCAGGCGCGGGGGCGCCGCGCCCAGCTCGTCACCGGGCTGCGGCGGCAGGTCCACACGGCGCGTGACCACGTTGCCCGGCTCCACAAAGGCCACGTAGGGGCTGCCGGGCTTTTGCATTTCCTCGTGGCCCAGGCGCACGAACTCGTCGATGTAGAACTGGTAGTTGGTGAACAGCACGAAGTTCTGGAACCAGTCGGGCGAGGTGCCCGTGTAGTGCCGAAGCCGCTGCAGCGAATAGTCCACACGCGCGCCGGTGAACAGCGACAGCGGCTGCGGCTCGCCCGGCTGCGGCTCGTAGGTGCCGTTGGCGATGCCGTCGTCCATGGCGGCCAGGTCCGGCAGGTCGAACACGTCGCGCATGAGCATGCGCCGCTCGGCGCTGAGCTCGCCCTCGATGTGCTCGTGCTCTGCGAACGAAAAATGCACGGGAATGGGCTGGTGGCTGGTGCCGACCTCCAGCTCCACGGTGTGGTTCTGCAGCAGCAGGCGGAACTGCTGCAGGTAGTAGTTGCCGTAGAGGTCGGGCCGGGTGAGCGTGGTCTCGTAGGCACCGGGGCCGGCCACGAAGCCGTAGCTCAGCTGCAGGATGTCGGGCGTCTCGAGGATGGCGCGGGCCACGGTCTGCGTCTGCACGCGCACGTAGGGGTAGCAGGCGCGCACGCGGCCAGCAGGCAGGTGCCCCGCGACGTAGCGCCGCATGCAGTCGCGCAGGTGCTGGATCTGCTGGGCATAGATGCGCTGCACCTGGGCCAGGGCGGACTCGGCGTCGGTGTGGCGGGTGGGGGCGATGTAGGTCGGCGTCATGGACATGGACCCATTCTCACCCGCCCACATGACAGGCGTGCAACTCAGCGGCGGGCGACCTCGCGCATGGTGACGAATTCCTCGGCCGCCGTGGGATGGATGCCCACGGTCGCATCGAACACCGCCTTGGTCGCGCCCGCCTTCAGCGCCACGGCAAAGCCCTGCACGATCTCGCCGGCGTCCGCGCCCACCATGTGCAGGCCCACCACGCGGTCGGAGGCGTCGTCCACGATGAGCTTCATCAGCGTGCGCTCGTGGCTGCCCGAGAGCGTGTGCTTGAGCGAGCGGAACTCGCTGCGGTAGACGCGGATGCTGCCGAACAGCTCGCGCGCCTGCGCCTCGCCGTGGCCGACCGTGCCGATGCTGGGGTGGGTGAAGACGGCCGTGGGAATGAACTCGTAGCTCATCTGCCTGGCGTTCTTGCCGGGCGGCGCGCCGAACAGGCGGTCCACCACGACCATGGCTTCGCCCAGGGCCACGGGGGTGAGCTGGACCCGGGCGATGACGTCGCCCACCGCGAAAACAGAAGGCGCCGAGCTGCGGTAGTGCTCGTCCACCACGATGGCGCCCTGGCCATCCTGCGCCACGCCCGCGGCAGCAAGGTTCAGCCCCTCGGTGCGCGGCGCGCGGCCGGTGGCGTAGAGCACCGCATCGACGGCCAGGCTGCTGCCGTCGGCCAGCCGCACCTCCACCAGCCCGGCCGAGGTGCGGCGGACCTCGGCCACGTCGGTGTTCACCCGCAGGTCCACGCCGTGGCCGCGCATCTGCGTGGCGATGAAGTCGCGCACCTCCTCGTCGAAGCCGCGCAGCACCTGCAGCCCGCGGTAAACCTGCACCACCTGCGCGCCCAGGCCGTTGAAGATGGAGGCGAATTCACAGGCGATGTAGCCGCCGCCCACCACCAGCAGGCGCTGCGGGAAGGGCGAAAGGTCAAAGATGTCGTCCGAGGTGATGAC
>CAYVGD010000013.1:0-19530 GCA_964450095.1 uncultured Polaromonas sp. | reverse complement strand
CCAGGTCACCCCGGGCGGCAACGCTCATGCGCTCGGACAACTGCCCTGCGGCGACGGCGTTCATGACCTTGCTCACGTCGCTGAAGAAAGCCTGCTGCGCCTCGATGCTCTGGTTGATGTGGTCCTTCAGCCCGAGCAGGTCGCCCCGCGCCTGAGCGCTCACCCGCTCGCTCAGCTGCCCCTGGACAATGGCCCCCATCACGCGGGTGATGTCCTTGAAGACCTGCTGCTGTGCCTCGATGCTCTGGTTGATGCGCTGCTTGAGCGTGTCCAGGTCGCCCCGCGCCGCCACGGTCACGCGCTGGGAGAAGTCCCCCTCCGCCACGCCGTTCATCACCTTGATGATGTCGTTGAGCGTCGAGTCCAGGGACTTCTGCATGCTCACGATCTTGTTCAGCAGCGGCAGTTGATGCGTATCGCTGGTCGCCTGCCTCGCCGAGAAATCACCTTCGCCGATGCGACCGGCCAATTCGGCCACCAATGCCGCCTCCACGGCTTCACGCTTGAGGATCACGGCCATGAACACCAGCACGCCCGCCTCGAAGACAACGTAAGCGGCGTGGATCAGGATGATGCCGGGGTTCACCGGCCCCGACAGCACGTAGAAGCCGCTGGCAGCGCTGGCCTGCAGCACGCCGAAGCCGACGTGGTGCACCGCGATCAGGCCTGCCGCAGCCACCACCGGCCGCCAGTCGCGGTAGTACAGCAGGAAGGCCAGCAGCGCGAAGATGCCGAAGTGCATTTCGGCCATGCCCTGCGTCTGCTGGATCATCAGCGCCGGCGAGATCATGAGCGCGCAGGCCACCGCCAGCCGCGAGACCAGCGACCCGGGTGCGCCCCGGTAGATCAGCCAGGGCACCGCAAAGGCCGGAACGCCCACGGCCAGTGCCAGGCCCAGGGTGTCGGTGGCCACACCGATGGCCAGGCTGATCAGGGCCAGGAAAGCCAGGGTGCCCAACAGCACACGGTCGGCTTTGGCCCGCTGCGGTCGCAGCATGGTTTCTGTGTCCACAGAGACTTTCGGAGAGGAAGGGGTCATGGGCTGAGGGAACGGCAGATGGCCTGATAACGGGTGGGATCCTGCAGGAACCACCATGCCAGGCCGGCGGCGCTGTAAACCAGCCAGGCCGCCAGAGCGGCCCAGGCGAGTCTGGTGGCGTTGCGAGGGTTCACGTGCAGACGAAGAGGAGTGGCGCAGTGCCAGAGAAGGGGCCGCTGCTAGGAATATGGCCACATTTTGCAACAATTTCACAGGCTCATCGGATCCTCTATGCCGTTCGGCCGGAGGCGTCCCGAACCCTTTCAAGGTACCCGCCGCAGGGGCAAGTCGGGCACGGGCGGGGGTGCGTGGGTGCTCAGCGCGGAAAAGCACGGCCCACCGAGAAACATTCGCAGCGCGTCTTGGCATGACCCTGTCGCATCGGCCGAGATGGCCCGCCTGGGCTGCTACAATTTCTGGCTTTGCTGCCTCACGCAGGCAGTGCATCGGGGTGTAGCTTAGCCTGGTAGAGCGCTACGTTCGGGACGTAGAGGCCGGAGGTTCGAATCCTCTCACCCCGACCATTTTCACAGCCAGTGTGTATCCCTGGCCCACCATCAAAGCCCCAGCCTTGCTCTGGGGCTTTTGTCATTCTGGGCTTGAAGGGCGCGTCGCCCCTCTAAACGGACAGATCCTCCAAACCGGGATTCAGCGGGCCATGACGTGCCGCGGTAAACAGCAGTGCGTTGGTGCATGTCTTTGCAGCGTTGTCATCCAATATCTGATTTGTTTGTCCCATAACCCACCACCTTGCGGGGTCGTGTGATAATAAATATTCAGCCCAGAAACTCTGGCTAAAATGTCGTTTTACTTTAACCCGAGGTGCATATGTCAAGCTTGAAAGAACTGCTTTCCCAGATCGAAACTCTGCAGAGCCAGGTGGCTGAGGTGCGTCAAAAAGAAGTCAGCGACGCCATTGCCAAGGTTCGCAGCATTATTGACGAGTATCAACTCACTGTCGGCGATATCTTCCCCAATACCCGCGCGGCCAAATCCTCTTCCACCGGCGGCAAGCGCAGCGGTGGCAAGGTGGCGGCCAAGTACCGCGACCCCATGACCGGCAAGACTTGGAGCGGTCGTGGCCTGGCTCCCAAATGGCTGGCCGGCAAGAACAAGGACGATTACCTCATCAAGGACTGAGTCCTGGCTGCCTCAACTGCAAAGCCCGCCGATGCGGGCTTTTTTCATGGCCTCTGCGGGCAGCGGTGCAGGGGCGAGTCTTTACATTCACGTTGCATTGGTTGCGTTGGACTAAATGATATTGCTTGGCTGAGGTCGGGTCCCTAGACTGGGCTGTCATTGGCATATTGGCGATATTTTCATGAACCAGCCAGTCAATTCCCTGCCGGCCGCACCCATCATTTCCCCGGACTTCTGGACCACGGCCGCACAGGGCGGGGCCGAAGATGGGCGGGTGACCCGGTATCTCGACCATTTGCTGGCCCATGCCCACCGGGTGCGCGCATCCGATCTTCATTTTGAACCTTACGAAGGGCAATACCGCGTTCGCATCCGCATCGACGGCCAGTTGCAGGAAATCGGCGCGCCACCGCTGGCGGTGAAAGACCGGGTTTCCTCGCGCATCAAGATACTCGCCCAACTCGACATCGCAGAAAAACGCCTGCCCCAGGACGGCCGCCTGCGGCACTTGGTCGGAGGCGGGCAGACCGCGGATTTCCGGGTGAGCACCCTGCCCACGGTGCACGGCGAAAAGTTGGTCGTGCGGCTTTTGGACACCGGGCCGGCCCAACTCGACCTGGCCCGCCTGGGCTATGAGCCGGAGCAACTGGCCCTGCTGACCGAAGCGATCCACCGCCCCTGGGGCATGGTGCTGGTGACCGGCCCGACCGGCTCGGGCAAGACCCTGTCGCTCTACAGCTGCCTGGACCGGCTCAACCAGGCGGGGCTGAACATTTCCACGGCCGAAGACCCGTCCGAGATCAACCTGCCTGGGGTGAACCAGGTGAACGTCAATGACAAGACCGGCCTGAGCTTTGCCGTGGCGCTGCGGGCCTTTCTCAGGCAGGACCCCGACGTGATCATGGTGGGCGAAATCCGCGACCTGGAGACCGCCGACATGGCGCTCAAGGCCGCGCAGACCGGTCACCTGGTGCTCTCCACCCTGCACACCAACGATGCGCCGACCAGCCTGGTGAGGCTGCGCCACATGGGGGTGGCTGCCTACAACATCACGGCCAGCCTCATGCTCGTGACCGCGCAGCGCCTGGTGCGGCGCCTGTGCGAGCATTGCCGGCGCCCGCTCGACCTGCCGCCCTCGGTGCTGCTGCAGGCCGGCTTTGCCGAGTCTGACCTCGAGGGCGACTGGCAACCCTGCGCCGCCGTGGGTTGCGGGCATTGCCACCAGGGCTACCGGGGGCGCATCGGCATCTTCCAGGTCATGCCCATGACCGAGGAGCTGCAGCGGCTCGTGCTGCGCGATGCCAGTTCCGCCGAGGTCGCCGCGCACGCTGCCCGGTCGGGCGTGCTCAGCCTGCGCGAGGCCGGATTGCGCAAAGTTAAACTGGGCTGGACTTCCCTGGACGAAATCCTTCACCAGACCCATGCCTAGGCCCCGTGCGCCGACCTTGAACCGCCCGGCCTTGGCCTGGCTGGGCCATTGGCTGGGCGTCGGCCTGGCTCCAGGGCCACTTACCTTTGACTGGAGCGCCCGCCAGATGCAGGGGCGCTTGGTGCGCGGTCGCATGGCCGCCGGTGGCGAACACCAGGTGCGCGCCCTGCTCAGGCGCCAGGGCCTGGTGCCCATGAGCGTCGAGCCTGCGCCGCGGCCCAGGCTGCGCCCGGTGTGCAACAGGGACCTCGTGCCTTTCACGCGCCAACTGGCCACCCTGCTGGGCGCGGGCATTCCTCTCCTGCAAAGCCTTCACATCCTGGGCCAGGGCCTCGCGCATGCAGGCCTGGCGGCCTTGATCACGCAGCTGCGCACCGACCTCGAGGCGGGCCTGCCCCTGAGCGGCGCGATGCGCAGGCACCCGGGCGTGTTCCCGGCCCTCTACGCTCACACGGTGGAGGCGGGCGAAGCCTCGGGCCGGCTCGACGTGCTGCTGGAGCGCCTGGCCACCGACCTCGAAAAATCCCAGGCACTGCAGTCGCGGCTGCGCGCCGCCCTGGTGTACCCGGCAGCGGTGCTGGCGGTGGCGGTCGCGGTCACGGCCGCCATCATGGTGGCCGTGGTGCCGACTTTCGAGAGCGTCTTCGCCTCCTTCGGCGCCACCCTGCCCGCGCCCACGCAGGCCGTGATGGCGATCAGCCGCGGGCTGCTGGCGCACGGCCCCTGGCTGATCCTGGCCGGGGCGGCATCGTCCGTGGCGCTGCTGGTGGCCTGGCGGCGCAGCCGGCGGCCGCGCGAGCTGGCCGAGCGCCTGGCGCTCCAGCTGCCGGTGGTGGGCCAGGTCATGCACCTGGCTGCCGTGGCGCGCTGGGCCCGCACGCTTTCGGGGCTGCTTGCGGCCGGCCTGCCGCTGGTGGAAGCCATGGCCGCCACCCGCGGCGCCGCCGGCCTGATGCGCTACGCGCAGGCCTGCGCCCTGGCTCAGGAGGAACTGGCGCGGGGCAGCGGCCTGCATGCCGCGCTGGCCGAGGCGAAGTTGTTCTCACCGCTGGTGCTGCAGATGTGTGCCGTCGGCGAGGAGGCGGGCATGCTCGACGCGTTGCTGGCCAAGGTCGCCACCTTTCACGAGCGCGAACTCGACGATCACCTGGCAGGCCTCACCAGCCTCCTCGAGCCGGTGCTCATCCTGCTGCTGGGCGGCCTGATCGGCGGCCTTGTGGTGGCGCTGTACCTGCCCATTTTCCAGATGGGGCAGATCACCTGATGGACGCGTCGCCTGTGTGGCTGGCGGCCCTGCTGGGGCTGGTGGTGGGGAGCTTTCTGAACGTGCTCGTTCACCGCCTGCCGCGCATGATGGAGCGCGAGTGGGCCCGCGACATGAGCGAATGGATGGCGCAGCAAGAAGGCGATGCGCCCGAGCCTGGCATTGCGACCTTGTTTCCGCCTGCCGTGCAGGTTTCGGCCGGGTCTGACGCGCCCGACAAGCCCTACGACCTTGCCCGCCCGCGATCGCACTGTCCTGCCTGCGGGCACACGCTGCGTTGGCATGAAAACATCCCGGTGCTCAGCTTCGTCCTGCTGCGTGGCAGGTGTTCGGCCTGTGGCGCAGCCATCGGCTGGCGCTACCCCCTGGTGGAACTTGCCACGGCCGGTATTTTTGCCGCCAGCGCCTGGCGCTGGGGCAGCGGCGCCGAGGCGTGGCTTTGGTGCGGCTTCGGGGCCACTTTGCTGGCCCTGGCGCTGATCGACCTGGACACCCAGTTGCTTCCTGATGCGCTCACCCAGCCCCTTCTCTGGGCCGGGCTGATCGCAGCGGCCCTGGGCTGGAACTCGCAGGTGAGCCTGCAGGCGGCGCTCTGGGGCTCGGTGGCGGGTTACCTCAGCCTCTGGGCGGTGTACCACGGCTTCAAGCGCGTCACCGGCAAGGAAGGCATGGGGCAGGGCGACTTCAAGTTGCTGGCCGCGCTTGGCGCCTGGCTGGGGCCCGCCGCCCTGATCCCCATCGTGCTCGCCGCGTCGCTCGCCGGCGCGGGTGTGGGCCTCTTCATGCGCGCCCGGGGGCGCTTGGCTGCCGGGCAGCCCCTGCCGTTCGGCCCCTACCTCGTCGCAGGCGCAGGGCTCGTGCTCTGGTTCGGCCCACAGACCGGCTGGTCTTCCTGGCCATGAAAAGAAGCGATCCTCACTCCCCCTGGCACCTGGGGCTGACCGGCGGCATCGGCAGCGGCAAGAGCACGGTGGCTGGCATGCTGGCCCGGCGGGGTGCCGCCGTCGTCGATGCCGACGCCATCTCGCGAAGCCTCACCCTGGCGGGGGGCGCGGCCATGCCCGCCATCGTGCAGACTTTCGGGGCGGCTTTCTTGGATACCGAAGGCGCCCTGGATCGGCAGGCGATGCGCCAACTGGTGTTCACCGAGCCCGAGGCGCGCCAGCGGCTGGAGGCCATCGTCCATCCGCTGGTGGCCAGCGAGACGGCACGCTGTGCAGAAGATGCCCGCCAACAGGGCGCGACTTGCGTGGTGTTCGATGTGCCGCTGCTGGTCGAGTCCGGGCGCTGGCGCCCGCGGCTGGATGCCGTGCTGGTGGTCGACTGCAGTCCCGAGCTGCAGGTCGAGCGCGTCATGCAGCGCAGCGGCTGGAGCCGCGAGGCCGTGCAGAAGGTGCTGGACAGCCAAGCCCCGCGCCCGCATCGACTGGCGGCGGCCGATGCTTGCATTTACAACCAGACACTGACACTGGTCGAGCTCGATGCGCTGGTGGGCCGGCTGTGCAAACACTTCGGGCTATGATCGGCGGACTGTCCAGCCACACGCAGCGCTTTGGCCCTGTCGCACCGTGATCCTTTACGAATATCCATTCAACGAGCGCATCCGAACGTATCTGCGACTGGAGCATCTTTTCTCCCGCATGGGGGAACTGGCCGGCCGCAGCAGTGCGCTGGACCACCACTACGCCATCGCCACCCTGTTCGAGATCATGGAAGTGGCCGGTCGCGCCGACCTGCGCACCGACGTGCTGAAGGACCTGGAAAAGCAGAAGCTGCTGCTGGCCAGCTACCGCGGCAACCCGGCCATCTCCGAGGCTGCGCTGGACCAGGTGGTGGCCCGGCTGGATGGCCTTTTTTCCGCGCTCAACGAGCAGCACGGCAAGGCCGGGCAGCCGCTCACCGAGATCGAATGGCTCATGAGCCTTCGCAGCCGCGCCAGCATCCCGGGCGGCACGTGCGAATTCGACCTGCCGGCCTACCACGCCTGGGGGCACAACGACGTGGAACGCCGCCGCAGTGACCTCCAGTCCTGGATGTCCAGCCTGCTTCCGCTGGCCCACGCCATCAGCGCCCTGCTCAAGCTGGTTCGCGAGGCGGGTTCGCCCCAGAAGGTGGTGAGCGTCAACGGCCACTTCCAGCAGAGCCTGCCTTCTGGCCGCACCTTTCAGCTGCTGCGGATGCGCATCGATCCGCGGCTGGGGCTGATCCCCGAGATCAGCGCCAACCGGCTCATGGTGTCGGTGCGCTTCGTGAAATTCACCGAGCCCGACCGGCTGCAGTCGGTCAACGAAGACGCGCCCTTCGAACTCACCTACTGTTCCTGAAGGCCTGCAGGCCCCAGCGCCCAGGGTCTTTGCGCATGAACGCTCCCGCCAGAACGCCCCGCCTCGTCAAATGCCCCGCCTGCGGTGGCCAGAGCGTGTACGGTCCGGGCAACCCCTACCGGCCCTTTTGCTGCGAGCGCTGCAAGAACCTCGACCTGGGGGCCTGGGCCAGCGAGAGCTTTCGCGTGCCCACCGAGGCACCGCCCGAAGACCAGGCCTTCGGCGACCCGAGGTTGCAGTGAGCCTCCCCGTGCGCCGTCCGAACGCCTGGGTGCTTTCCGGCGCGCTCTGGGCTGCGTTGTCATGCACCCCAGGGGTCGGCATGGCAGCGCCTGATCGTGGTGCAGAGCCGCCCGGCGCCGACGCCCGCAAGGCCAAGATGAGCAAGCCCGCCGCCCCCAAGCTCACTGCGCCGGGTGGCTCGGGAGAAACCGCGTCCGAGCGCAGCGCACGGCTGCGCCGGGAATGCAAAGGCCGGCCCAATGCCGGTGCCTGCAGCGGCCACACCGACTGACGGCTTCCAGACGGCGCGCGGCTGCGCTTGTTTCAGCCTCGCCGCTTCACGCGTGTGCCGGCCTCCAGCCAGAGCCCTTGCCACAAGCGCCTGCCTGCCCACCGCAAGGCAGTCCAAGGGTGGGCTGCTGCCCCCATCGCAAGCCATGAAAAAGCCGCGCGGCCCGAGGGCGACGCGGCTTGCACCTGAGGCAAAAACAGGCGGGGCCGCCAGCGGCGCCCCCAGCAGCAGTCCAGGTTCAGGCGGGATTGCCGTCAGACAGCATCTGCTGCAGTTCGCCGCTCTCGTACATCTCCATCATGATGTCCGAGCCGCCCACGAATTCGCCCTTGACGTAGAGCTGCGGAATGGTGGGCCAGTTGCTGAATTCCTTGATGCCCTGGCGGATGGCCTCGTCCTCCAGCACGTTGACCGTGGCCGGCTTGGCCACGCCACAGGCCTTGAGGATCTGGATGGCGCGGCCCGAAAAGCCGCACATGGGGAACTGCGCGGTGCCTTTCATGAAAAGCACGACGTCGCTGGACTGGACGATCTGGGCGATGCGCTGATGGGTTTCGTTCATGGTCTCAAATGTTTCAAAACGGGCAGTGATCGGATTATCGGTGCTCAAGCCTTGCCGGCGCCGCGCTCAGGGCAAGCGCCCGCCGCTGCAACGCTCGATGCCCGCAAGGTCGCGGCGACTTTGCACGGCTGTGAACCCGGCCGCAGCCAGAAGTTCCCGCACGGCCGGGGCCTGCTCGTGCCCGTGCTCCAGCAGCAGCCAGCCCCCTGGCTCCAGGCGCGCCGCGCCCTCCGAGACAATGCAGCGCAGGTCCGCCAGCCCATCCTCGGCGGTCACGAGCGCCGAGCGCGGCTCGTGGCGCAGCGCCGGCAGGTGGGCGTCGTCCTCGGCGATGTAGGGGGGGTTGCTGACGATCAGGCCGAAGCGGCCGCCCATGCCCTGCATCCAGGCGCCTTGGTGGAAGTGGAGAGCCAGCTGCAGCCGCTGCGCATTGGCGCGTGCCACCGCCAGCGCAGCCTCGCAGGTATCCGTGGCCCACACCTGCCATGGGGGCCTGGCGTGCTTCAAGGCCAGGGCGATCGCGCCGCTGCCCGTGCCGAGGTCGGCCACGCGCAGGGGTGGGGGAGCGTTCACCGCCCCGTCAGCTGCCGGCCCCAGGGGGTGCAGCTCCAGCGCCCATTCCACCAGGGTTTCGGTGTCGGGGCGGGGCACCAGCACCCGGGCATCGACCGCCAGTTGCAGGCCGAAGAATTCCTTTTCGCCGGTCAGGTAGGCCACGGGCTCGCCCTGCAGCCGCCGGCGGCACAGTGCCTCGAACTGCTGCAGCAGGTCGGGGGCGAGGGGGTCGCTGTCATGGGCCCTGAGCCAGGCACGGTCGTGCGGCCGGCCCAGGACCTGCAGCAAAAGCAGCTGCGCATCCAGGGTGTCCAGCCCCTGGCGTGCGGCCGCCAACAGGCTTGTGGCCACGGTGTTCATGGCATCTGGCCTTCGAGCTCGGCCAGCAGCTCGGCGCCGCGGGCCAGCTGCAGCGCGGTGACCACATCGCCGAGCTCGCCTTCCATCACCAGGCCGAGCTTGTAGAGCGTGAGGTTGATGCGGTGGTCGGTCAGGCGCCCCTGCGGGAAGTTGTAGGTGCGGATGCGGTCGCTGCGGTCGCCGCTGCCCACCAGCCCCTTGCGCAGCGCGGCGTCCTTGGCGGCGCGCTCGCTGCGCTCTTTTTCCTGGATGCGCGCGGCCAGGACCTGCAGCGCCCGGGCCTTGTTGCGGTGCTGGCTGCGGTCGTCCTGACATTCGGCCACGATGCCGGTGGGCAGGTGTGTGACGCGCACGGCCGAGTCGGTCTTGTTCACGTGCTGGCCGCCCGCTCCCGAGGCGCGGAAGGTGTCGATGCGCAGCTCCGCAGGATTGATTTGCACTGCCTGTGCCTCATCGGGCTCGGGCAGCACCGCCACGGTGCAGGCGCTGGTGTGGATGCGGCCCTGTGTTTCGGTGGCTGGCACGCGCTGCACCCGGTGGCCGCCGGATTCAAACCGCAGCTTGCCGTACACGCCCACGCCGCGCTCGTCGGGCGCGCCCTCGATGCGCAGCACCACCTCCTTGTAGCCGCCCAGGTCCGAGGGCGACTCGCTGATGAGTTCGCAGCGCCAGCCGCAGCCTTCGGCGTAACGGGTGTACATGCGCAGCAGGTCGCCGGCAAACAAGGCCGATTCTTCGCCGCCGGTGCCGGCCCGGATTTCCAGGAACGCAGGCCGCGCATCGTCCGGATCGCGCGGCAGCAGCATGAGCTGCAGCGCCTGGTCCAGCGATTCGATGTCGGCGCGTGCCGCCGCGATCTCCTCCTGGGCCAACGCGGCCAGTTCAGCGTCGCCGTCGGCCTCGGCCAGCATGGCCTGTGCACTGGCCAGTTCCGATTCGCGCAGGGTCAGCCGCCGGTACTGCTCGGCCAGGGTGCTGGTTTCAGCATGCTCGCGGGTCAGGCGCCTGAAGCGCTCGAGGTCGCTCACCACATCGGAGGCCGACAGAAGGGCGTCGAGCTCATGCAGGCGCACGAGCTGGCGGTCCAGGGTATGGCGGAGAAAGTCTTTCATGGGGCGCGGTCTGCAAGTGGGTGCGCCAGTGAACGGGCGCAAAAGGCGGTGCGCCGCGCGGGGCGGCGGGCCCCGGCCGGCTGCCGGGCAGCAGGGCCGCTAGTGTTCCAGCGGGTCGGCCTTGGGGCGGCCGCGCAGGAAGAGGCGAGAGACGGTCTGCACCGTGTGCTCGCGCTTGTAGGCGTCGCTGGCATGCAGTTCGGCCAGCGCGCCGTGCAGCATCTTCTGGGTCAAGCCCCGGGACAGCGCTTCGAGCACGGCCTCCACCGGCTCGCCCTTGGCCAGCAGCTTGCGGGCGCGTGCCAGTTCAGTGGTGCGCCAGTCGTCGGCCTGCGCGTTGAGCTGCTGGATCAGCGGCACGGTGGCGCGCTGGTGCATCCAGTGCAGGAAGTTCTGCACGCCAGCGTCGATGATCACCTCGGCTTCGGCGACGGCCGCCTGCCTGTTGTCCTTGCCGGTCTGCACCACCTTGGCCAGGTCGTCCACGGTGTAGAGGTACACGTCCGACAGCGCCTTGACCTCGGGCTCGATGTCGCGCGGCACGGCCAGATCAACCATGAACATGGGTCGGCGCTTGCGCAGCTTGATCGCGCGCTCGACCGCCCCCAGCCCGATGATGGGCAAGGTGCTGGCGGTGCAACTCACCACCGCGTCGAATTCGTGCAGCCGCAGGGGAATCTCGCCCAGCGGCATGACTTCGGCACCGAAGCGGCTGGCCAGCTTTTCGCCGCGCTCCAGGCTGCGGTTGGCAATGGCCAGCGCCTTGGGGTTCTTGGCGGCAAAGTGGGTGACGGCCAGGTCGATCATCTCCCCTGCGCCCACGAAGAGGATGCGGATCTGCTGCAGGTCTTCAAAGATCTGGCCTGCCAGGCGAACCGCCGCGGAAGCCATGCTGATGCTGTGCGCCCCCACCTGGGTGCTCGAGCGCACCTCCTTGGCCACCGCGAAGGAGCGCTGGAAAAGCTGGTGCAGCGTGGTGCCCATGGCGCCCACCTGTTCGGCCGCGCGCACGGCGTCCTTCATCTGGCCGAGGATCTGGGGCTCGCCCAGCACCATGGAGTCGAGACCGCTGGCCACGCGGAAGGCGTGGCGGGCGGCGTCTCCATCGCTCAGGGCGTAGGTGTGGTCGCGCAGCACTTCCGGAGAGACATCCCCGTGACTGGCCAGCCATTGAAGGGTGTGGTCCACCTGGGCCTGCTCACCGGCGCAATAGATCTCGGTGCGGTTGCAGGTGGACAGCAGTGTGGCTTCAGGCTGGCGCGAGAAAGCAGAACGCAGCCCCTGCAGCGTGGGCGCGATTTGGTCGACGGCGAACGCGAACCTGCCTCGCAGGTCCAGCGGTGCCGTGTGGTGGTTCAGCCCAAGGGCCCAGACAGCCATGCCTGACATTATAAATTCCTGGGGCTTTGCTGTGACAACTTCATTTGACTTTATTGAATGTCTAATTCAAATACAAAGGGTTAACCCTTGATTTTGTGTTTGACCGGGCCGCGTCGATTCCCCGCATTAAGATGCGCCGCGCCATGACCGCTTACCTGTTGTTCGTGCACCTGTTCCAACTGGCCCTGCCCGCCGCTGTGCTGGCCGCTCTGATGGTCAGCTTGGCTGGATGGTTCCCCGGCTGGCGGGGCCGGTCGCCCGGGTTGGCAGGGTGGACCCGGCGCTGGCTGTGGACTTTCGTCGCCAACCTGGCGGTGACGCTGGCGGGCCTGGCCTGGTTCCGCCAGGACGGAAAAATGGCCACCTATGGGGCGTTGGTGCTGGTCTCGGCCCTGGCGCAGTTCCTCATGTGGCGGGGTTGGCGGCGGTGAACCCTTGCGCTTTGCGCACCCGGCGGCTCGGTGCTCAGGGCGGCGAGTCTGGCGCGAAAAGATCCACCCGGTCGGTGATGATGCCGTCCAGGCCCAGCGCCTGAAGCCGCGCCGCCTCCGGCGCATCGTTGACCGTGAAGCACAGGCAGCGCAGCCCGGCCTGCCGGGCCTGGGCGAAGGTGTCCGCGTTCCATGCCCGGTGGTGCGCAACCAGCGCCACGCAGTCCAGCGACCCCGCGGTCTGCAGCGTAGCCGGCTGCCAGCCGTCGACCAGCAACCCCCGCGGCAGCGCAGGCGCCTCCTTGCGAGCCGCCTCCAAAGCGGGGGCGCTGAAGGACGTGAGGAGCGGCGGCACCGCTGCCGTGGCCCAGAGCCTGGCCGCTTCCTTGGCCACCCGGGCTCCGGTGGCCGCCTCGGCGCCAGGGGTGGGCTTGATCTCTATGTTCAGCGCCAATCCCCGGGCCAGGCAGAAATCTGCCACGTCCTGCAGGCTGCAAAGCGGCTCGCCTGCGTGCTGCCGTGAATGCCAGCGGCCCGCATCCAGCCGGAGCAGGTCCGCCCAGGAATGCGCCCCCGCCGGGCCCCGGCCGTTGGTGGTGCGCTCCAGGGTGGTGTCGTGCAGCAGGAACACCATCCCGTCGGCGCTGAGCTTGGCATCGCACTCGAACATGCGAAATCCGTACCCGGCGCCCAGGCGAAAGGCGGCCAGGGTGTTTTCAGGCGCCAGTTCGCCGGCGCCGCGGTGCGCAATCCAGATAGGGTAGGGCCAGGGCGGCAGCGCAGGGCTCATGCAGGTGGGTTGATGCAGCAGCAGGGGGAGAGAATATGCGCCCGGCCCGCGGAATGCTGGCTGGCCAAGCCCTGTTTTTGCTTGAGGTCCCACGGTTGGCAGGCGCTTTTATCAGTGACGGCGCCGGGCTCCACCTGCCGTGGTGGCCGGCCTTCTCGGCCCAGCCGACGCGTGCGGCGCACCCGGCGGCCGGGGGTGTTCCCCGCAGGGACAATGCCACTGATGCGGGTATCTGCCTTGCAGGCGCAGCAAAATGCCCCTGAGTTACCATTGCCCTCCCGGCGCCTCTCGGGTATCCACCAGCCTTTAGTATGAACGCCCCCTTCCCCGAGCCGTTGCTCATCGCCGACCTGGAAGACGCGCCCCGGCTGCGCGAGATTCCCTACAACTACACCTCGTTTTCAGACCGGGAGGTGGTGATCCGCGTGCTCGGCTCCCGCGCCTGGGACCTGCTCAACCAACTGCGCGGGGAGCGCCGCACCGGCCGCTCGGCCCGCATGCTCTACGAGGTGCTGGGCGACATCTGGGTGGTGCAGCGCAACCCCTATCTGCAGGACGACCTGCTGGACAACCCCGGCCGCCGCCGCCTCCTGGTCGAGGCGCTGGAACACCGCCTTGCAGAGGTGCAAAAGCGCCGCACCCCCGAGCAGGACGCCGAGCGCGACGCCATCGTGGGCGAACTGCTTGACGCCGCCCGCGGCGCCGTGCGCCGTTTTGCCGGCGCCTTCGAAGAAATGGCCGAGCTGCGCCGCCAGACCGAACGCAAGCTGCGCAAATACACCGAACGCGACAACATCAAGTTCGACGGGCTGTCCCGCGTGGCCCACGTCACCGACGCCACCGACTGGCGCGTTGAATACCCCTTCGTGGTGCTCACCCCCGACACCGAGGTCGAGATGGCGGGGCTGGTCAAGGGCTGCATCGAGCTGGGCCTGACCATCGTGCCGCGCGGCGGCGGCACCGGCTACACCGGTGGTGCGATTCCGCTGACCTGGAAGTCGGCGGTGATCAACACCGAAAAGCTCGAGGCCATGACCGAGGTCGAGCATGTGCAGCTGCCGGGCCTCGCGCATCCCGTGCCCACCGTCTGGACCGAGGCGGGCGTCGTCACGCAGCGCGTGGCCGACGCGGCTGAGCGCGCGGGCTTCGTGTTCGCGGTCGACCCCACGTCCGCGGAGGCCTCGTGCATCGGCGGCAACATCGCCATGAACGCCGGCGGCAAGAAGGCCGTGCTCTGGGGCACTGCCCTGGACAACCTGGCCTCCTGGCGCATGGTCACGCCCGACGCGCAGTGGCTGGAGGTGGTGCGCCTGAACCACAACCTGGGCAAGATCCACGACGCCGAGCTGGCCAGCTTCGAGCTGCGCTACTTCGAGGCCGATGGCAAGACGCCCATCCGCACCGAGCGCCTGGACATCGCTGGCAAGAGCTTTCGCAAGGAAGGCCTGGGCAAGGACGTCACCGACAAGTTCCTCTCGGGCCTGCCCGGCATCCAGAAGGAAGGCTGCGACGGCCTGATCACCAGCGCGCGCTGGGTGGTGCACCGCATGCCCGCGCACACCCGCACGGTGTGCCTGGAGTTCTTCGGCAACGCCCGGGACGCGGTGCCCAGCATCGTGGAGATCAAGGACTTCATGTTCGCCGAGCAGCGCAGGAGCGGCACGCTGCTGGCTGGCCTCGAGCACCTGGACGACCGCTACCTCAAGGCCGTGGGCTACACCACCAAGGCCAAGCGGGGTGGCTTTCCGAAGATGGTGCTGATTGGCGACATCGCCGGCGACGACGCCGATGCCGTGGCCCGCGTCACCTCCGAGGTGGTGCGCATCGCCAACTCCCGCAGCGGCGAGGGCTTCGTGGCCATCAGCGCCGAGGCGCGCAAGAAATTCTGGCTGGACCGCAAGCGCACCGCGGCCATTTCGCGCCACACCAACGCCTTCAAGATCAATGAAGACGTGGTGATCCCGCTGCCGCGCATGGCCGAGTACACCGACGGCATCGAGCGCATCAACATCGAGCTGTCGCTGCGCAACAAGATTCGCCTGTGCGACGAGCTCGAGGCCTTGTTCGCCAAGGGCAACCTGCCGCTGGGCAAGTCCGACGATGCCAACGACCTGCCTTCGGCCGAGCTGCTGGAAGACCGTGTTGCGCAGGCCCTGGTCCTGGTGCGCGAGGTGCGTGGCCAATGGAACGGCTGGCTGCAGGCCGTAGAGCACCTGTTTCCCCAGTTGCAGGACCACACGCTGCGCGCCAGCTGGAAGCTTCAGCTGCGCACGCCCCTGCAAGCCATTTTCTCGGGCGCGGTGTTCCAGCCCATCGTGGACGAGTGCGTGGCCATCCACAAGCGCGTGCTCAAGGGCCGCGTGTGGGCGGCGCTGCACATGCATGCCGGTGACGGCAACGTGCACACCAACCTCCCGGTCAACAGCGACGACTACGAGATGCTTCAGACCGCGCACGGCGCGGTCGAGCGCATCATGGCGCTGGCACGCTCCCTCGACGGCGTGATTTCCGGCGAGCACGGCATCGGCATCACCAAGCTCGACTTCCTGACCGATGCCGAGCTGGCGCCCTTTGCCGACTACAAAAAGCGCGTGGACCCGGAAGGCCGCTTCAACAAGGGCAAGCTGCTGCGCGACGCAGCCCTGCCGGCCGACCTGACCAACGCCTACACGCCCAGCTTCGGCCTGATGGGGCATGAGTCGCTGATCATGCAGCAGTCGGACATCGGCGCGATCGCCGATTCCGTCAAGGACTGCCTGCGCTGCGGCAAGTGCAAGCCCGTGTGCGCCACGCACGTGCCGCGCGCCAACCTGCTGTATTCGCCGCGCAACAAGATCCTGGCCACCTCGCTGCTGATCGAGGCCTTCCTCTACGAAGAGCAGACGCGCCGCGGCGTGTCCATCAAGCACTGGGAGGAATTCGAGGACGTGGCCGACCACTGCACGGTCTGCCACAAGTGCGCCAGCCCCTGCCCGGTGAACATCGACTTCGGCGACGTTTCCATGAACATGCGCAACCTGCTGCGCAAGATGGGCCAGAAATCGTTCCGGCCGGGCAACGCTGCGGCCATGTTCTTCCTCAACGCCACGCAGCCCGAGACCATCAAGTTCATGCGTTCGGCCATGGTGGACGTGGGCTTCAAGGTGCAGCGCCTGGCCAACGACGTGCTGTCCAAGGTGGCGCGTCGGCAGACGGCCAAGCCCCCGGCCTCGGTGGGCACGGCGCCCGTCAAGCAGCAGGTGATCCACTTCATCAACAAGAAGATGCCCGGTGGCTTGCCCAAGAAGACGGCCCGCGCCCTGCTGGACATCGAGGACAAGGACTACGTTCCCATCATCCGCAACCCGCAGGCCACCACCACCGAGTCGGAGGCGGTCTTCTACTTCCCCGGCTGCGGTTCCGAGCGGTTGTTCTCCCAGGTGGGGCTGGCCACGCAGGCCATGCTCTGGCACGCCGGCGTGCAGACCGTACTGCCGCCCGGATACCTGTGCTGCGGCTACCCGCAAAAGGGCAGCGGTCAGTTCGACAAGGCCGACAAGATCATCACCGACAACCGGGTGCTGTTCCACCGCGTGGCCAACACGCTCAACTACCTCGACATCAAGACCGTGGTGGTGTCCTGCGGCACCTGCTACGACCAGTTGCAGGGCTACGAGTTCGACAAGATCTTCCCCGGCTGCCGCATCGTGGACATCCATGAATTCCTGCTCGAAAAGGGCGTGACCCTGCCCGGCGGTGGCGGCTATCTCTACCACGATCCCTGCCACAGCCCCATGAAGCTGCAGGACCCGATGAAGACGGTGAAGGCGCTCGTGGGCGAGAACGTGCTCAAGAGCGACCGCTGCTGCGGCGAGTCCGGCACCCTGGGCGTGACCCGTCCGGACATCGCCACCCAGATCCGCTTCCGCAAGGAAGAGGAACTGCGCAAGGGCGAGGCCGCGCTGCGCGCCACCGGTGCCATCGACGGCGAAGGCCCGATGAAGATCCTCACCAGCTGCCCCAGCTGCCTGCAGGGCCTCTCGCGCTACCAGGGCGATCTGCAGAACGGCCTGCTCGAGGCCGACTACATCGTGGTCGAGATGGCCCAGAAGATCCTGGGCCCGGACTGGATGCCCGCCTACGTCGAGGCGGCCAACCGCGGCGGCATCGAGCGGGTGCTGGTCTGAGCATGGCGGGCCTGAAGCCGGGTTCCCCCACACCCACGGCCATCACCGTGCACGGCGCCTCGCGCGTTCTGGAGGTCAGCTTCTCCGACGGTGCGGCTTTTCGCATCCCGTTCGAGCTGCTGCGCGTGTATTCGCCTTCGGCCGAGGTGCAGGGCCACGGTCCGGGCCAGGAAGTGCCGCAAACCGGCAAGCGCGACGTGGAACTGGTGGGCCTGGAGCCGGTGGGCAACTACGCCGTCAAACCCACGTTCTCCGACGGCCACGACACAGGCCTTTATGCCTGGGACTACCTGTACTTCCTCGGCCAGCAGCAGGAGCGCCTGTGGGCCGACCACCTGGCTCGCCTGGAAGCTGCTGGCATGGACCGCGATGCGCCCATGCCCGCACCCGGCGGCGGTGCCTGTGCCAGCCACTGACCGGCCCGCTTCCCGCTTTTTTCGCTTTTCTCCAGCCCCTGAAGGCCGCACATGAGCAGCACCCACTTCGGTTTCGAGACGGTCGACGAGCGCGAGAAGGCGCGCCGTGTGCGCGGCGTGTTCGACTCGGTCGCATCCAAGTACGACCTCATGAACGACCTCATGTCGGCCGGCATGCACCGCGCATGGAAGGCCTACACGGTCATGGTGGCCAACGTGCGTGAAGGCCAGTCGGTGCTCGACATCGCCGGCGGCACGGGCGATCTATCGCTGGCTTTCGCACCCAAGGTCGGCCGGACCGGACGGGTGGTGCACACCGACATCAACGAAGCCATGCTCCGCGAGGGGCGCGACCGGCTGCTGGACGCGGGCGTGGCCCTGCCCACCCTGGTCTGCGATGCCGAGCATATGCCTTTCCCCGATGCAAGCTTCGACCTCGTGACCGTGGCCTTCGGCCTGCGCAACATGACGCACAAGGACGCGGCCCTGGCGGAGATGAACCGCGTGCTCAGGCCCATGGGCAAGCTGCTGGTGCTGGAATTCTCCAAGGTGGCCAAGCCCCTGGAAAAAGCCTACGACTGGTATTCCTTCCAGGTCCTGCCGCGCCTGGGCAAGCTGGTCGCCGGCGACGACGCCAGCTACCGCTACCTGGCCGAATCCATCCGCATGCACCCCGACCAGGACACGCTCAAGGCCATGATGCAGCAGGCCGGCTTCGGTCATGTGGACTGCCACAACCTCACAGGGGGTGTGGTCGCATTGCACGTGGGCATCAAGTGCTGAAACAATAAGGTTCCTAGCCCCGCCAAAAGGGGAAGGGCAAGGCCGCCGGCCGAACCCTTGAGCTGTTACCAAGAGGAGACTCCATGAAAATCTGGTCCGCCCTGTTCGCCGCCGCCGTGACAGTCACGATGGCTCTGGGCTCTGCCGATGCCGATGCCAAGCGCATGGCCGGTGGCAAGTCCGTCGGCAAGCAATCGTCCAACGTCACCCAGCGCGAGGCCACGCCCCCTGCTGCGCAGTCCACACCGGCACAGGCAGCCCCTGCTGCGGCCAGCCCGTCCACGGCCGCCGCCGGCGGCGCGGCCGCTGCGGCCCAGCGCAAGCCCTGGGGCGCCATGCTCGGCGGTCTGGCCGCAGGCCTGGGCCTGGCCTGGCTGGCCCACAGCCTGGGCTTTGGCGAGGCTTTCGCCAACATGCTCATGTTCGGCCTGCTGGCCCTGGTGGTCATGGTCGTTATCGGTGTGGTGATGCGCAAGATGCGCTCTGGCCGCCAGGCGCAGGCCCAGCAGTCGCCCTTTGCCTTCCAAGGCGCAGGTGCACCCGCCGAGCCTCGCCAGTACAACCCGCAAAACGTGGGCAACGACGCTTCGGCCCGACCCTGGGAGCGCGGCACCACGCACTTCGACGGCAGCCAGGCGTCCACCGGCACCGGTTCCATGATCGGCTCGGGCCTGTCGGGTTCCCAGTCTTCCTGGGGCATTCCGGCCGATTTCGACGCCGATGGTTTCCTCGAAGCGGCCCGCAAGAACTTCGTCACGCTGCAAGACGCCTGGGACCGGTCCGACCTGGACGCCCTGCGCGCCATGATGACCGACGAGATGCTCGAGCAGATCAAGTCGCAGCTGGCCGACCGCGAGACCCACACGGGCGCGGGCGTCAACAAGACCGACGTGCTGCAACTGGACGCCAAGCTGCTGGGCATCGAGGAACTCGAGGACGTCTACATGGCCAGCGTGGAGTTCTCCGGCATCATCCGCGAAGACCCCTCGGCCGGCCCCAGCCCCTTCCGCGAAGTCTGGAACATGACCAAGCCGCGCCACCGCTCCGGCGGCTGGCTGGTGGCAGGCGTGCAGGCACTTCAGTGACGTGCCAGCCACCTGCCGGGCCCGAGCAGCCCGGCAGGTGTTGATTTATCCGTCAAAATCGGGGACGTATGCCCAACACGTCCCCGTTTTCTTTTGTGGCGCCGCTTCTTGACGCTGCAGCCCGGCACCTTTCCCCGCCCGACTGGCTGGTGCGCGAGGGCCAGCAGCGGCTGGTGCTTC